>CAYTJS010000076.1:0-13252 GCA_964438115.1 uncultured Iamiaceae bacterium | reverse complement strand
GACAAGCGCAACGCCGTCGACGACGTGATGATGGCCGGTCTGGTCGACGCCATCGACGCCGCCGGGCGCGACGAGGCGGTGCGGGTGATCGTCCTGGCCGGGGCGGGTGACCACTTCTGCGGCGGCGCCGACATCGTCGCCCGCAACGCCCCCGGCGGCGAGCGCCCCCGGGTGGGCAGCGTCCAGCGGCGGGTGCGCTCCCTGGCCCACCGCCTCATCCCCCTCGTGGTGTCGACCCAGACCCCGGTCGTCTGCCGGGTGCAGGGCTGGGCCGCCGGGATCGGCGTCCAACTCGCCGCCGCCGCCGACGTGACGGTGGCGGCCGAGGACGCCCGCTTCTGGGAGCCCTTCGTCGAGCGCGGCTTCACGCCCGACAGCGGCGCCACCTGGCTGCTGCCCCGCCTGGTCGGCCTGGTCCGGGCCCGCGAGCTCCTCCTGCTGGGTCGGGCCCTGAACGGGGCCGAGGCCGCCGACTGGGGCCTGGTGCACCGGGCCGTGCCCGCCGGCGACCTCGACGCCGCCGTCGGCGAGGTGGTCGACCGCCTGGCGTCGGGGCCGACCGTGGCCCTCGGTCTCACCAAGTGGCTGCTCGCCGCCGGCCAGGCGAACTCGCTCGAGGCCCACCTCCAGGACGAGGCCTTCGGCCTCGAGTTGTCGTCGCGCAGCGAGGACTTCCGCGAGGGCATGAAGGCCTTCGTCGAGAAGCGCCCGCCGAGGTTCACCGGTCGGTGAGCACGCCGGCACCGCTGCCGATCGGCCCCGACACACCCGTCGAGGACGCGGTGGCCGTGGTCGAGGCCTGGGTCGCCGAGCACGTCCCCGCCGCCTGGCGGGAGGCGGCCGAGCGCGGGGGGCGGGCCGCCATCCGTCAGGTGCGGAGCCGGGCCGACTACGAGGCCTGGTACCCCGTCTTCGGGGCCTCGGGCCTGGTGGCCGCCACCTGGCCGGTGCCCTACGGCGGCCTCGACCTGCCCCGGGCCACCGCCCGGGCCGTCGAGGCGGTCCTGGCCCCCTACAACCTGGGCCGGCTCAACCCGCTCGGCCTCAACCTGGCCGCCCCCGCCCTCTTCGCCCACGGCACCGACGAGCAGCGACGCCGGTTCCTGCCGCCGATCGTGCGCAACGAGGAGCGGTGGTGCCAGCTCTTCAGCGAGCCGGGGGCGGGCTCGGACCTGGCCTCGCTGGCCACCCGGGCCGAGCGGGACGGCGACGAGTGGGTGATCACCGGCCAGAAGGTGTGGACCACCTGGGCCCACGTGTCGGACTTCGGGGTGCTGCTGGCCCGCACCGACCCCGACCGGCCCAAGCGCAAGGGCATCACCTACTTCCTGATCGACCTGCGCCAGCCCGGGGTCGAGGTGCGGCCGCTGCGCCACATCGGCGGCGAGGTCGACTTCAACGAGGTCTTCCTCGACGGGGCCCGGGTCCCCGACGCCCAGCGGGTCGGCGAGGTCGGCGACGGCTGGACGGTCGCCAACGCCACCCTGTCCGGTGAGCGCCAGATGGTGTCGGGCTCGGGCTCGGGGGGCGTGGACCGCATCGGCGGCAGTGGGGCCGACCGCCTCCTGACCCTGGCCGCCGAGCGGGGGGCGTCGCCCGCCCAGCGCCAGGAGATCGTCCGGGCCTGGAGCGAGGAGCAGCTCCGGACCTGGACCAACGAGCGGGTGCGGGCCGGGATCAAGGCCGGGCGGGCCCCCGGACCCGAGAGCTCGATCGGCAAGGTGCACCAGGGCGGCCTCAACCAGCGCATCCAGCTGCTGGCCACCGACCTGCTGGGGGTGGCGGCCACGGCGTGGGCGGCGGACGGTGACTGGGCCGACGGCCTCCCCTACGAGGTGCGGGGCATGCTCCGCAGCCGGGCCAACACCATCGAGGGCGGCACCACCGAGGTCAACAAGAACATCCTGGCCGAGCGGGTGCTGGGCCTGCCCCGCGAGCCGGACCCGTACCGGGACACCGCCTGGATCGAGGTGCCGCGGTGAGCGGCGGCTACGACACCCTCGAGGTCTGGCGTGACGGCCACGTGGGCTGGCTCGCCTTCGACCGCCCCGAGGTGGGCAACGCCATGGACGCCACCATGCTCGCCGAGCTGGAGGCCGCCTGGCAGGAGCTCGACGCCGACCCCGACGTCCGGGTCATCGTGAACACGGGCAACGGCCCGGCGTTCCAGACCGGCCTCGACGTGGTCCAGCTGGGCGGGGACAAGGAGGCCCTGAAGGAGCAGTCCCGACGGACCCGCGACGCCACACTCCGCCTCACCGCCTGGCACAACCAGGTCTGGAAGCCGGTGATCGCCGCCGTGAACGGGGTGTGCGCCGGCGGCGGCCTGCACTTCGTGGCCGACGCCGACATCGTGATCGCCGCCGAGTCGGCCACGTTCCTCGACCCGCACGTGTCCATCGGCCAGGTGACGGCCTTCGAGGCCATCGCCCTGGCCCGCACCTCGCCGATGGAGCCGATCCTGCGCATGGCCCTGGTCGGCCGTCACGAGCGCCTCGGCGCCGAGCGGGCCCGCCAGCTCGGGATCCTGAGCGAGGTGGTGGCCGACGACGACCTGCGGGCGGCGGCCGGGGACCTGGCCGAGAAGGTGGCCCGCAACTCGCCGGCGGCCATGGCCGCCACCAAGCGGGCCCTGTGGGGCGCCCTGGAGGCCGGCCTGACCGACGCCTGCCGGGCGGGGGCGGCCGAGCTGGTCTCGCTGTGGGGCCACCCCGACCAGACCGAGGGCCCGGCGGCCTTCGCCGAGAAGCGCGACCCCGAGTGGAGGACGGCCTGATGGCGTACGAGACCCTGAAGGTGGAGCGGCACGGGCCGGTGGGCTGGCTGATCAACGACCGGCCCGACCAGCTCAACGCCATGAACAACACCATGCGCGACGAGTTCGCCGTGGCGTGGCGGGAGCTCGACGACGACCCCGCCGTCCGGGTCATCGTCCACACGGGCGAGGGGCGGGCCTTCCAGACCGGCGTCGACGTGACCGAGATCGCCACCGACGGCGTGGGCATGGAGCGCTACCGCCGGTCGCTGGAGGACTTCGACCTGCACTTCACGGCCTGGCACCAGCAGGTGTGGAAGCCGGTCATCACCGCGGTCAACGGCATCTGCGCCGGGGGCGGCTTCCACTGGGTCGCCGACGCCGACATCGTCATCGCCGCCGCCGACGCCCAGTTCTTCGACCCCCACGTCTCGATCGGCCAGGTCGTGTCGCTGGAGGCCATCGGCCTCATCCGCAAGATGCCGGCCGAGGCGGTGATGCGCATGGCCTTCGTCGGTCGCCACGAGCGCATGTCGGCCCAGCGGGCCTACGAGCTGGGCATGGTGAGTGCGGTGGTCGATCCGCCGGAGCGGCTGCGGGAGGCGGCCCAGGAGCTGGCCGAGATGATCGCCCGCAACTCGCCGGCGGCCATGGCCGCCACCAAGCGGGCCCTGTGGGGCGCCTTGGAGGCCGGCCTGACCGACGCCTGCCGGGCGGGGGCGAAGGAGTTGGTGTCGCTGTGGGGCCACCCCGACCAGACCGAGGGCCCGGCGGCCTTCGCCGAGAAGCGCGACCCCGAGTGGACGGTGTGACGCCGTGAGCCTGGCCGGGAAGCGGATGGCGGTGGTCGGCGCCTCGTCGGGGATCGGCCGGGCCATCGCCGTCTCCGCCGTCGCCGCCGGGGCCGAGGTCGTCCTCGCCGGCCGCCGGGCCGACAAGCTGGCCGAGGCCGTGGCCGAGGCGGGCGGTGGTCACGCCGTGGTGGCCGACGTCTGCCGCCCCGAGGACTGCGCCCGTCTGGTGGCCGAGGCCGTGGCCGCCGTCGGGGGTCTGGACCTCGTCGTCTACGCCGCCGGGTACGCCCCGCTGCGGCCGCTGGCCGACACCGACCCCACCGACTTCGCCGACATCTTCGAGACCAACGTGGTCGGGGTCCACGAGGTGGTGCGGGCCGCCCTGCCCCACCTGGCGCCGGGGTCGATCGTGGCCGTGCTCTCCTCGGAGACCGTGGGCCGCCCCCGTCGGGCCCTCGGGGCCTACTCCGCCAGCAAGGCGGCCCTCGAGGAGCTGCTCCGGGCCTGGCGGGCCGAGCACCACGACGTGCGCTTCTCGTGCCTCGCCGTCGGCGCCACCGTCCCGACCGACTTCGGCAACGCCTTCGCGCCCGAGCACCTGGGCCCGGCCTACGAGGACTGGGTGCGCAACGGCTTCATGCAGGCCGAGTTCATGGCCACCGCCGAGGTGGGGGCCTTCGTGGTCGACGCCCTGGCCGCCGCCGTCGACCGCCCCGGTCTCGGCCTCGAGCACCTCTCCCTGCGCAGCCCCTCCCCGACGATCGGCCCCCCCACCCCCTGACCACCCCGTTCTGGACGGGCGTCTGTGTTCTCAGGAACAGAGCTGCGCGTCCAGAACGAGGGGTGGGGTCAGAGGGCGAGGGCGGTGGCCAGGCGGTGCCAGCCCTCCAGGGGGACCGAGACGCCGTCGAGGGGGAGGAGCTGGACGGCCACGTGGTCGGCGCCCCGCTCCTGGTGCTCGCGGATGCGGGCCACGACGGCCTCCTCGTCACCCCAGGCCACGATGGCGTCGACCAGGCGATCACTGCCCCCGTCGGCCAGGTCCTCCTCGGCCCAGCCCAGGCGCCGCAGGTTGTTCGTGTAGTTGGGCAGGCCCAGGTAGGTGGCCATGTGGCCCCGGGCCACGGCCCGGGCCTCGTCGGGGTCGGTGGACAGCACGGCCGCCTGCTCGGGGGCGAGGAAGGCGTCGGGGCCCAGGTGCTCCCGGGCGATCGAGGTGTGCTCCACGGGCACGAAGTAGGGGTGGGCGCCGTCGGCCGCCGTGCCGGCCAGCTCGAGCATGCGCGGCCCCAGGGCGGCGAGCACGGTGTGGGTCGCCTCGGGCCGGGGCGCCAGGTAGATGGCGTTGCCCATCCGCTCCAGGTAGCCCTTCATGGTCGAGTACGGCCGCGAGTAGTCGTGGCCCCGCACGGCCTCGACCATGGGCTGGTGGCTGACGCCGAGCCCCAGGACGAAGCGGCCGGGGAAGGCTTCCGACAGCGTCAGCTGCGACGCGGCCATGGTCATGGCGTCCCGGCCGTAGATGGAGGCGATGCCGGTGCCCACCGCCAGGCGCTCCGAGGACGACAGCAGCAGGGCGGCGTTGACCATCGGGTCGCGGTTCACGGCCTCGGGGATCCACACGCACCCCCAGCCCATGGCCTCGATCTCGGGGACGAGGTCACGGACCTCGGCGGCCGGCTTCAGGTCGAGGTGGAAGGTCCACAGCCCCACGGGGCCGAGGTCGGGTCGGGTCACGGTGCGCTCCAGGCGATGGGGAGGTGCTTGATGCCGTGGATGAAGTTGGACCGGAGCCGCTGCACCGGCCCGTCCACCTCGAAGTCGCCGAGGCGGGCCACGACCTCCTCCAGCATGACGCGCATCTCGGCCCGGGCCAGGTTGGCGCCGAGGCAGAAGTGTGGGCCGCCCCCGCCGAAGGCGATGTGGGAGGAGCCGATCTGGTTGGTGCCCAGGTGCTCGTTGGGGCTGCGGCGCAGGTCGAGGGCGTACGGATCGTCGAAGACGGCTTCGTCCCGATTGCCGGAGATGTGCCAGATGACGACCCGGTCGCCCTCGGCGACGGCCTGCCCGCCCAACTCGGTGTCGCGGGTGGCGGTGCGGCGGAAGTGCATGACCGGGGTCGACCAGCGCAACAGCTCCTCGATGGCGAGGTCCCAGCCCGAGGGGTCCTCCCGCAGGGCCCGACGTTGGTCGGGGTGCTCGGCCAGGGCGAGCACCGAGTGGCTGATGGCGTTGCGGGTGGTCTCGTTGCCGGCCACGGCGAGGAGCAGGAAGAAGAGGTTGAAGTCGTTGTCGCTCAGCTGGTCGCCGTCGACCTCGGCGTGCACCAGGTCCGACACGATGTCGTCGCGGGGGTTGGCCCGCCGGTCGGCGGCCAGCCCCTGGGCGTAGGCGTAGAGCTCGGCGGCGGCCACCTGGCCCTCCGGCGTGCGCCCGTCGTCGTCCTTGCCCGAGGCGAACTCGGGGTCGTCGGAGCCGATCATGGTGTTGCTCCACTGGAAGACCAGGTGGCGGTCCTCCTGGGGCACGCCGAGGAACTCGGCGATGGCCTGCAGGGGCAGTTCGGCGGCGACCGCCTCGACCATGTCGCAGCGGCCGTCCTCGATGACCTCGTCGACGATGGTGGTGGCCCGCCGGGTCAGGACCTCGCGCAGCTCCCGGATGCGGCGGGGGGTGAAGCCCCGGTTCACGAGCTTGCGCAGCTTGGCGTGCTCGGGCGGGTCCATGTTGAGCATCATCAGCCGGGACATCTCGAGGTCGGCCGGCGTGTTCAGGAACACCGCCCCCCGGTGCGAGGAGTAGGTGTCCCAGTCCCGGTTCACAGCCACGATGTCGGCGTGGCGGGTCACCGCCCAGAAGTCCCCCTCGTCATCGGTGAAGCGGTGGACGGGGGCCTCGGCCCGGAGGGTGGCGAACCACTGGTGGGGGACCCCGTCCACGTAGGCGTCGGGATCGGTGAGGTCGATCTCGTCGAGGGGGACGGCGTCGGTGCGGCTCATCACCCCGAGGTTACGTACGATGGCCGGATGGCTGAGATCGACGACGTCCGCACCGAGGTCCGGGCCTGGCTGGCCGACAACTGGGACCCCGACCTGGCGGTCGGCGAGTGGTGGCAGCGGCTGGCCGACGGCGGCTGGTCCATGCCCACCTGGCCCGAGGAGTGGTCGGGCCGGGGCCTGGGCAGACCCGAGGCCAACGCCGTGGCCAACGAGATCGGCGAGGCCGGCGCCCTGGGGGCTCCCGGTGGCCTGGGCACCCTGCTGGCGGGGCCGACGATCCTGGCACACGGCAGCGACGAGCAGAAGGCCCGCTTCCTGCCCACCATCGCCAACGGCCAGGAAGCCTGGTGCCAGCTGTTCAGCGAGCCCAACGCCGGCTCCGACCTGGCCGGCCTGCAGACCCGGGCCGTGCGTGACGGCGAGGAGTGGATCGTCACCGGCCAGAAGGTGTGGACCTCCGGCGGCCACCACGCCGACCTGGGCATGCTCATCGCCCGCACCGACCCCGACGCCCCCAAGCACAAGGGCATCAGCTACTTCGGCATCCCGATGCACCAGGACGGCGTCGAGGTCCGGCCGCTGGTCGAGATGACCGGCCGGGCCCTGTTCAACGAGGTCTTCCTCGACGAGGCCCGCGTCGGCCACGACGCCCTCATCGGCGGGGAGGGCAACGGCTGGGCCGTCGCCAACACCACCCTCATGAACGAGCGGGCCGGCCTGGGTGGCGGTGGCGGGTCGGCCGCCACCTCCCTCGCCCTGCCCGGCACCGTCGCCGGTCACCTCGAGAAGCGGGCCGGCGACTTCGTGAAGACCGGCCGGGGCGGCACGGCCGCCGTGCTCGCCGGTCGCAGCACCAAGGCCCTCCAGGCCCTGGTCGCCGAGCTGGGCCGCACCGACGACCCGTTGCTGCGCCAGGACCTCATGCGCCTGTACTCCATGGACCAGATCAGCGCCTGGTCGGTCCAGCGGGCCAAGGCGGGCCAGGCCTCGCCGGGCCTGCCGAACATCGCCAAGCTGATGATGAGCCACATGACCCGCCTGTCGCGTGACCTGGGCCTGGCCGCCCTCGGGCCGGCCGGCACGGTCATGGGCCCCGACACGCCGGGGGGTGGCATGGTCCAGGAGATGGCCCTGTTCAGCCCGGCGCCGTCCATCTACGGCGGCACCGACGAGGTGCAGCGCAACATCATCGGCGAGCGCGTGCTGGGTCTGCCCAAGGAGCCCGGCCCCGACAAGAACACGCCCTTCAGCGAGTTGCTGAAGAACTGACCGGCGGCGCGGGTTGCTTCCCCGCCCGGGCCGCGTACCCTGCGCGTTGGAGGCGGTCCGCTCCGTGGCCTCCTCTTGTTACACAGAGAGAGATATTGCGTTGGCTACAGGTACCGTCAAGTTCTTCAACAACGAGAAGGGCTACGGCTTCATCTCGCGTGAGGGTCAGGACGACGTGTTCGTCCACTACTCCAACATCCAGGGCTCGGGCTACCGGTCCCTCGACGAGGGCCAGACCGTCGAGTTCGACGTGGCCCCCGGCCGCAAGGGTGAGGAAGCCCAGAACGTCCGCGTGGTCTGATCCGCGCTGACGATCGCTGATCGTCGTGACGGCGCCCCGCTCCGGCGGGGCGCCGTTGCGCGTCCGGGCCGGGTTCCGGCGCGACGGCTGGGCGTGGTGGTGTATGAGGTGATGTATGTTGTGGTAGGTGCGCCGAACGAACATCTACCTCGACGACGACCAGTGCGTGGCGTTGGACGAGCGGGCGGCGGCGGTCGGCATCTCCCGGGCCGAACTGATCCGCCGCTACCTCGACGAGGCCCTCGGTCGCGGCGGTGACGACCTCGAGGCCGACCTCGGCGCCATCCGCGCCGCGGCCGGGCTGTGGTCCGACCGTGGGGTGGACCTGATCGAGCGGTCGCCCGGCGAACGCGAGGCCGATCTCGAGCGACGGTGGGCGCGGGATGCTGTGTGACACCACGGTCCTCGTCGACGTCCTCCGGGGTCGCGGCGCCGCTGTCGACTGGCTGCTCGGGACCCGTCAGGAGCGGGGACGGCTGTTGCTCAGCGTGGTCACCGTGACCGAGATCGGGGCGGGGATGCGATCGGCCGAACGTTCCCGGGTGCAGGCCCTCCTCGGATCCTTCGAGATCCTGCCGGTCGACGAGATCGTGGCCCACAAGGGCGGTGAGCTGGCTCGGCGCTACCGGCGGTCCCACCCGGGCATCGGCATCGCCGACCTGCTCATCGCGGCGACGGCGGCGGTCCAGGTCGTGGAGCTGGCCACGGCCAACGTCCGCCACTTCCCCATGTTCCCCGACCTCGCGGCCCCCTACTAGCGGAGGCGGGGGACGACGTCGGCCATGAACCGCTCCATGGACTCGACGGCGGGGTAGTCCCGGAACCAGAGGACGAACTCGCGGCACCCGGCGTCGAGGAAGGCCTGGACCTTCTCGGCCACGACCTCGTCGGTGCCGACGAAGTTGTCCCGCACGTAGTCCTCAGGGGACTGCTCGCCCCAGAGGTGGCCGCCGTCGGGACCCGCCAGCCAGCGGTCGAGATCGGCCTGGGTGTCGACGAGGAGGCAGTCGGGGGCGTGGGTGCGGGTGATCGTGTCGGGATCCCGGCCCACGGCCTCGCAGTGGCGGGCCAGCAGCTCGGACTTGTGGCGGAACTCCTCGATGCCCACCTGCCAGTTGGTGGCGTCGGCGTACTCGGCGGCGAGGCGCAGGGTCACCCGTTCGCCCCCGCCGCCCACCCAGATCGGCGGGCGGCCCTGGACCGGCTTGGGGAACGAGACGGCCCCGTCGACCCGGGCGTGGTGGCCCGCGACGGTGGCCACGTCGTCGGTCCACAGCGCGGTCACGATGCGCAGGGCGTCCTCGAGCAGTTCGAGGCGCTCCCGGTCCGAGGGGTACGTCCAGCCGTGGGACCGGTACTCCTGGTCGAACCACCCGGCGCCGATGCCGAAGATCAGCCGGCCCCCGGACAGGACGTCGACGGTGGCGGCCTGCTTGGCCAGCAGGGCGGGGTTGCGGTAGCCGGCACAGGTGACGAGCTGGCCGAGGTGGGCCCGGTGGGTGACCTCGGCCAGGGCGGAGAGCACCGACCAGGCCTCGAACATCGGCTCGGGCTCGCGCCGGGGCACGGTCTCGACGTGGTCGTACACCCACAGGTGGTCGTAGCCGGCCAGCTCGGCGGCGAGGGCCACCTCGCGGCACCGGGCCCAGGCCGCCTGCGGGTCCCAGCCGGTGAACTCGAGCTTCCAGCCCTGGGGCACGAAGGCCCCGAAGCGAACGGGGTAGGTCACACCCTCAGCTTGGCCGACCGGCGTGCGCCGGGTTCAACGCCGCCACCTCGGGGTCCCAGTCGAACCACTGGATCTCCAGCATCATCGGCAGGAGGAAGCGCACGTAGAAGCTGTGCAGGCGCAGGGCGCCGTGGTCCTCGACGGCGTGGGGGATGAGCTCGACCCGGTCGTCGCCCTCGGCGAAGGCCCGCACCGCCGCCTCGTAGGCCTCCAGCTCCTCGAGGGTCCCCACCGACAGGCCGACGTGGTCCAGCCGGGGGCAGCGCATGGGGTCGTCCTCGGCGATGAGGAAGACGAACTGCTCCCAGTCGTGCACCGACAGCACCAGCTTGTGCCGGTCGACGGTCTCGGTGGGCAGCTCCTCGAACCCGAACACCCCGCCCCAGAAGGCGAGCAGGTCGGCCCGGCCGGCCTCGTCGAGCAGGTCGGCGGGGACGCTCATGGCGACGTGGTTGAAGCGGGGCGGGCGGTGGGTCACGGGGTACCTCCGGGTCGGACCAGGACCTTGCCCGCCAGCTCGCCGGCGGCCTGGCGGGTCATGGCGTCGAGCATCCCGCCGAGGCCGACGTCGACGGGCTCGAGCAGGGCGTCGGCGTCGACGGCCCCCGAGGCCAGCAGCCCGAGGGCGACCTCGAAGCCGTCGGCGTCGTAGGTGAAGGCACCGGTGACCTCGATCTCGTTCAGCATGATGCGGTTGGCGTCGAAACGGGGCGGGTCGATGCCGGCCCCGACCAGCACCAGCCGCCCCATGCGCCCGAGCTGACCCAGGGCCTGCTCCATGGCGGCGCGGTTGCCCGAGCACTCCAGGGCCCGCTGGTAGGGCTCGTCGACCAGGTGGCTCGGGTGCCAGCCGGGCTCGGCCAGCTCGTCGGGGGTGCAGGTGCGGGTCGCCCCCACCCGCTCGGCCAGGGCCCGCCGGGCGGCCGAGGGCTCGACGACGGTGAGGTCGGTGACCCCGCGGGCGGCCAGGGCTGCGGTGGTGAGGGCGCCGATGGGGCCGGCGCCGAAGACGATCACCCGGTGGGCGGGCTCGACCTGGGCCCGGGTGATGCCGTGGAGGGCCACGGCCAGGGGCTCGGTGAGGGCGGCCTGGCGCAGGCTCAGCCCGTCGGGGAGGGCGAGCAACTCGTCCTGGTGGACCAGGGCGTAGCGGGCGAACGCGCCCTGGAAGTCCCCGGTCCCCACGTCGCTGCGGTGCAGGCACAGCGACGGGCGCCCGAGCCGACACGGCTCGCACCCGCCGCAACGCCGCGCCGGCCCCGCCACCACCGCCTGGCCCACGGCCCAGCGGGTGACCGCCCCACCGACGGCGGCGACGGTCCCCGTGTACTCGTGGCCCTCGATGGTGTCGGGCGTGCCCCAGCCCTCGAGCACCATGTGCAGGTCCGACCCGCAGACCCCGCACCAGCCGACCTCGACCAGGACCTCCTCGGGGCCGACCGCGGGCGTGGCCACCTCGGTCACCTCCAGCTCCCCGCGTCGGCGGTAGACGGCGGCCGGCATCCGCGGCGGCACGCTCATGCGGCCAGGTCCGCCCGGAAGGCGGGGTGGTCGTCCAGCCAGCGGAGGGCGACGGCCACGGACCGGGGGTCGTAGGGGTCGACGGCCCCGCCGAGCAGGCGGTCCCACCAACCTCGCACCCGGCCGACGGTCGGGGCGTCGGCCTCGGTCCGGAGGCGACAGGACGTCGGCCCCGTCGGCTCGAGCGCCACGCGGCCGCGGGTGTCGGCGCCGGGGCGCCCGCCCAGCACCCGGTAGGTGAAGCCCCGCCCGTGGGCGACCTCGCCCACGACCTCGACGGTGGTGCCCCGCCGTCCCAGGGGCAGTCGGTGGGTCAGGGCCCGCACCCGACCGTTGCCGTGGGCGTCGCCGGGGGCGAGCACCTCGGCCGCCTCCACCCGGGGGAGGACCGCAGCCGCCTGCTGGGGGTCGACGAACAGGGCCCATACGCGGGCGGCGGGGTGGGCCACCTCGACGGTGTGGAGCGTGACGGCCACGGTCAGGCCCGCAACCCGGCGGCGTGGGGCGAGTCGGGCGGGGGCAGGGGGTGGCGGAACAACCGGGCGGCGTTCTCGTGGGTGATGGCGGCCACCTCGGCCTCGTCGAGGATCCCGCCGTAGGCCTTCTCGATGACGGCCTGGGTGTCGGGCCAGGTCCCGTCGCCGTGGGGGTAGTCGGTCTCGAAGCAGATGTTCTCCACCCCGATGACGTCGCGGGTGACGATGGTGCTGGGGTCGTCGATGGTGCAGAACCAGAAGTTGCGGCGCAGCACGTCGCTGGGTCGCAGGTCGCTCGGCATCCCGAACGAGCCGGTGAAGTCGCGCCCGTAGCCCGAGCGCTCGAGCATGTTGTCGAGGCGGTCGATGAGCATGGCGACCCAGCCGATCCCGCCTTCGGACATGGCGATCTTCAGGTCGGGGTGGCGGACCGGGTGGCCTGACCACAGCCACTCGGCGCAGGCCCCGAGGGCGAGCTGGCCGAAGAGGGTGGCCCCCAGCTGGATCATGGGGGCGCCCGGCGGCATGTCGACCACCCCGCAGGACGCCACGTGGAGGCAGATGACGGTGTCGGTCTCGGCGCAGGCCTCGATGATCGGGTCCCAGTGGTCGGAGAAGAT
Organism: uncultured Iamiaceae bacterium; assembly: GCA_964438115.1. Lineage (GTDB taxonomy): Bacteria > Actinomycetota > Acidimicrobiia > Acidimicrobiales > DATDAH01 > DATDAH01. Next base: position 788 of record CAYTJS010000076.1, on the reverse strand, counting down.
CGGGGGCAGCCCGATGCGGTGGGGCTGTTCGGGCAGGGTCACGGCCCGGAACCCCCGCTCGGCGTTGCGGCGGATCTCGGTGGCGCCGGCCTCGGGGTCGGTCAGGAAGGTGATCCCCATGGGGATGTTGCGCTCGGGGTGCGGCTGCCACCACTCGTCGTGGAACCAGTCGTTCCAGGCCCGGGTCACCGCCAGGCCCAGGTCGGGGTCGGAGCACTGGCTGAACACCCGGCCGCAGAAGCCGGTGATCTGCGAGGGGAAGTTGAGGGCGGCCCAGACGCCGTTCAGGTCCATGTCGCGGACGCGGGCGTCGATCTCGTAGCAGCCGGGGCGCATGTCCTCGAAGCGGGTGGGCTCGATCTTCCAGTCCTCCCGCGGGCGGCCCACGACGGCGTTCAGTCCCACCTGCAGGAAGATCTTGTCGTCGAACTCCCAGACCTCGTGGCCCTCCTCGGTCTCGACGACCCGGGGGGCCCGGTCCTGCAGCGCCGCCGGCAGTCGGCCGGCGAACATGTGGGGCGGCTCGACGAGGTGGTCGTCGACGGAGATGACCGTGTAGCGGATCTCCCGCGGTTCGGGATCCGGCAGCAGGCCGTGGGCCTCGCTGCGGGGCATGCCGGTGCGCCAGGTCCGTTCCCCCACGGGGCGCAGCGTAACCCGGGCCGAAATACCCTCCCGGCCGTGCCGCTTCCCCGCATCGCCGTCCCCGCCACCGAGGAGTTCCGGGCGGGGTTCCGGGCCATTTCTCGGTGGGCGGCGAAGCGCTGGCGGCCAAGGCGCTGCTGGCC
>CAYTJS010000075.1:0-13349 GCA_964438115.1 uncultured Iamiaceae bacterium | reverse complement strand
GGGCCATCATCTTCGTCGACGAGATCGACTCCATCGGCCGCAAGCGCGGCGCCGGCCTCGGCGGTGGCCACGACGAGCGGGAGCAGACGCTCAACCAGATGCTCGCCGAGATGGACGGCTTCGAGGCCACCGAGGGCATCGTCATGATGGCGGCCACCAACCGCCCCGACATCCTCGACCCCGCCCTGCTGCGGCCGGGCCGCTTCGACCGCCAGGTCACCGTGCCCCTCCCCGAGCTGGAGGACCGCAAGGCCATCGTCCGGGTCCACGCCCAGCACAAGCGCCTCGACGAGGACGTCGACCTCGACGTCGTGGCCCGGGGCACCCCCGGCATGTCGGGTGCCGACCTGTCCAACCTGGTCAACGAGGCCGCCCTCTTCGCCGTGCGCGAGGGCCAGGACCAGATCTCGATGCGCCACTTCGAGATGGCCCGGGACCGGGTCCTCATGGGCCAGCGACGGGACTCGATGGCCCTCTCCGACGCCGAGAAGGAGGCCATCGCCTACCACGAGGCCGGCCACGCCGTGTGCGCCGCCGTGCTCGAGCACGCCGACCCCGTGCACAAGGTGACGATCCTGCCCACCGGCATGGCCCTGGGCGTCACCCAGCAGCTCCCCGAAGAGGAGCGCCACATCCACCGCCAGGACTACATCGAGGACACCCTCGTGGTCCGCATGGGCGGGCGCATCGCCGAGGAGCTGGTCTTCGGCGTGGTCTCCACCGGCGCCAACAACGACCTGGTGGGCAGCACCGAGCTGGCCCGCAAGATGGTGCGGGAGTGGGGCATGAGCGAGCGCATCGGGCCCATGGCCTGGGGCTCGCAGGGCCAGGTCTTCCTGGGTGAGGACCTGATGCACACCCGCGACTACTCCGACGACACCGCCCGGATCATCGACGAGGAGGTCGAGAAGATCCTGCGGGACCAGGAGCAGCGCTGCCGCGAGACGCTGACCGAGCACCGCAAGGGCCTCGACCTGGTGGCCCGGGCCCTGCTCGAGCACGAGACCATCGACGGCCGCGAGGTCGAGCGGCTCATCGCCGTGGCTGCCAACGGCAACGGCACCGCCCCGGTGGCCGACCCGGTCCCGGTGGCCGACCAGCTCCACCCCCCGAGCTGACCCCCCTCCCCTCCCATCTGGCGTGCGTTGGTCCGCCCCGGCGGGACCAACGCACGCAATTTCAGGCTCTCCTGCCGGGTCGGGATGGTCAGTGCCCGCCGCAGCCGGGGGGCACCGTGCCGGGCTCGCGGGCCTCGGCCACGGCGGCCCACAGGTGGGTGGCGGTGACCGGGCCCAGGAACGAGCGCACCACGGTGCCGGTGGCGTCGCAGACCACCGTGGTGGGCACGGCGTCGATCCCGTAGCGCCCGTGCAGGTCGGCGGCGGCGGTGACCTCCACCTCCTGGACCGCCACCTGCGGCGACTCGAGGTGGCGGGCGCCTTCCCAGGTGGCCGCACAGGAGCTGCACGTCGCCGAGGTGAACACCGCCACCAGCCAGTCGGCGTCGGGGCGCTCGAAGTCGGCCCGGTCCACGGCGGTGGGCACGTGGTGACGGTCCACCACGGGGGCGGCGACCGGGCGGCGGCGCTGCAGCCACCAGGCCACGCCGGCCACCACGGCGGCCAGGGCCAGGGCCAGGACGAGCCGGACCGGCATCAGCCCGTCGGCGACGGGGGCTCGCTCACGCTGCCCGCCTGGGGAATGCCGATGGCCGAGGAGGTGTCGGCCGGCTCACCGATGCGCAGGCGCCGCTCGATGACCACCGGCCCGTCGGCCTCGACCAACAGGGACCGCCCGCCGAGGCCGAGCTCGGCCAGGTCGAGAACCAGACGACCGGCGATGGGCACCTCGAAGGGACCACCGGACGCCTCGCCGAGGGTCCCCCCGTCTAGGGCCTGGACGGTGACGGTCACCGCCGCCGCCCCCGAGGGGTTGGCGACGGTGACCACCTCGTTCTCGGAGGAGGCGGCCAGGACGGCGTCGGCCATCAGCAGAGGCGAGCCGAACATCAGGTCGTGGCCGGGACGGGTCGTGTCGTCGCCGCCCACGATGCGTCGCTCGGCGACCACGGGGACACCGTTGAGCGACACCACCCGGGCGCCGTGGAGCAACACGTCGCCCCCATCGGCGTCGGCGATGGCCGTGCCGATCCGCTCCTCGTCGGGGACGATGACCTCCTGGTACCCCTCGGGCGGGATGGTGAGGCCGAAGGGCTCGATGGCGCCGAAGCGGTCGACGTCGTCGGGCTCGATGACCAGGTCGACCTCGGCGGCGGTGTCGGTCGGGTTGTAGACGACGTAGGACTCGGTGATGTCGGCGGCCACCACCCCGTCGGGGAAGTACCAGGTGGTGGCGGGCCGGGCGGCGCCGGTGGCCACGTCGAGGCCGCGGGTGCCCGCCGATCCGTCCAGGGCGAGGAGGCGGTTCACCACCAGCCGGCCCGACCGGGCCACGACCGACACCGAGACGTGGTCGCGGCGGGTGACCAGCCGCCCGATGTCCTCGACGACCAGGGTCTGGCCGGGCACGGCGTAGCCCTCGAACTCGACGGGGGTGCGCAGGTCGTCCTCGGTGCGGAAGGTGACGTCGATCACCGCCGGGTCGGGGAACGGGTTGAAGAAGGCCAGCGTCTCGGTGGCGTCGGCGGTCGTGCGCCCGGAGGCGAAGTACCAGGTCTCCGAGGCCTGGGTGGCACAGGGCGAGGCGTCGGCGCCGTCGGGGCCGTCCACCCGCTGTTCGACGGCCACCGCCCCGCCGGGCAGCTCGACGAGGGCGGCGGCGTGGGGGGCGGTGACCACGTCGCCCAGCCGCAGCTCGGTGGTGTCGTAGGGCCCGACGGTGACGTCCACGGTGACCGGCAGGGGCGTGAGCGGCTCGGCCTCGGTGGTGGTCGTCGTCGTGGCGTCGTCGTCGGCCACGGTGGTGGTCGGGGGCTCGGTCGTGGTGGTGGTGGTGGTGGTGTCGTCGGTGGCCACCACGATCTGGGTGGGGATGGCCGGGAAGACCGTGGCCGTGCCCGACAGCTCACCACCGGTGGCGTTGGCCACGACGATGGTCGTGTCGGCCACGCCGTCGTCGTCGGAGGTTCCGCCGGCGCAGTACCAGGTGCTGGAGAAGGCGTCCCCGGGCGGGGCCACCGGCAGGAAGCCCTGGGCCCCGAGGGGGGTCTCGTCCACGGTCTCGTCGGCGCCGGAGCGGTCCTGGTCCCGATCGGCCACCCAGGCGCCGACCAGCAGGCCGACGAGGATCACCACCGCGGGCCAGCGGGTCCCCCTCATGCCGGGAGCTCCGGGCGCGGGGACCGCGCCGGGCGCCGCACCCGGCTGATCACGAACAGCCACAGCCCGACCTGCAGGGCGATGAGCAGGTACCGCGAGATCGGTGTCGGATAGCTGAGGGTGGCCGAGCCCCCGCGGGGCAGGTCGAAGACGGTGGCCCAGCCGAAGGCCTCGCGGCCCTCGGCCTCCTCGCCGTCGATGGAGAGGGTCCAGCCGCTCCCCGGGCCCGAGGCCAGGTAGAGGTTGCCCTGGCCGTCGACGGGGCCGGCATAGGTGGCCGGACCCTGGACGTCACCGAGGGCGGCCCGCGACGGCCGCAGCTCGGACCGGGCCATGGCCGCCAGGGCCTCGGCGTCGTCGGTGACATCGACGCCGAAGTCGGTGGGGGCGTCCTCGGACACCACCGCCCGCACCGGGGTCCAGGCCGCGTTCTCGTAGAGGGTGACGCCGGGGTTGACGTTGATCTGGGTCAGGTCGAGCTGGCTGGCCAGGGCGTCGCGCACGGCCGGGTCCAGGGGGTGGGGCTCGGTGGCGAAGGGCTCGGGGGCCAGGCGCTCGGGCACGACCACGTAGCGGATCCCCATGGGGCCGAGCAGGTCGCCGAGGCGGTTGGTCTCACGCCGGGTGGCGGTGCGCAGGGCCTCGGCCAGCAGGTCGGTGCCCGTCCGGGCCCGGCCGGGGAACAGCTCGGTCACGTCGGGCAGCCCGTTGTCGGAGGTGGCGAAGGCGGTGCCCTCCTCCAGCTCCCAGCCCCGCAGGGGCAGGACCTCGGGGTCGCCGATCCACAGCACCCGGAACGGGGCGTCGGCCTCCTCGGCGTCGAGGAACCCGAGGGCGACCGACCAGTCGTTGCGGGGCAGGTACCAGCGCCCGTTGCCCACGGCGGCGAGGAACGGGGCGGCGGCCACGACCAGCGAGACCAGGGCGACGGGGACGGCGAGGTGGCGCCAGGTGAAGCCCCCGCCGAGGACGTCCTCGTCGAAGGTGATCGCCCCCAGCCCGGCGGCCAGGGCGATGCCGGCGGCGGCCGGGGCCAGGAGCACCTCGGGGGCCGGGAGCGGGAACGACAGCCAGTCGACCTGCTGGGCCCACAGCAGCAGCCAGGCGGTGACGGCCAGCGCCCAGGCCCGCAGGGCCCAGGCCACCCGCCAGTCCCGGCCCACCAGGACCGGGAGGGCGGCGAGCACGAGGAAGGCGACGCCGCTCACCACCCCACCCCGGACGGGACCGGTGTGGAAGGTCAGGAGGTCGACGAGCGGCAGTGACGTGGCCGGGGCGCCGAGGCCGAGCGAGCCCTGGTCGAGGCCACCCACCAGGTCGAGGCTCCACGGGACCTGGAGTACCACCGCCACGACGGCACCGAGGGCGCCGGCGCCCAGCACCCGGCCGGCCCCGCCGATCATCCCGGTCAGCAGCAGGCCGAAGGCGATGCCGACCGCCATGACCACGAGCAGGAGCGGGGCCGAGGGCAGGAGCAGACCGGCCACCGCCGTCACCAGCCCGAGACCGAGGGCGGCCCGGACCAGGCCGTCCTCGCCGGGGGGTGGCGTGAAGGGGGCCACGCCGCTGGCCCGGGCCAGGCCCCCCAGCAGGAACGGGGCGGCGGCGTAGGCCACCACCCCCTGCAGCGAGGCGGCGGCGAGGGCGTCGTAGGCCACCGGCAGGACGAGGTAGACGGTGAGGGCGGTGATGCGACCCCACACCGACCCGACGTTGCGCAGCAGGCGCCAGGCCCCGAGCCCCCCGAGTGGGAGCAGGCCCAGGTAGAGGGCGGTGCGGGCCAGGCCCATGAACGTGAGGAACGCCGTGCCCCACCCGGTGAGGGCGGCGAAGGCCGTCGGGGCGGGAGCGGCCGAGCCGAGGCCGGCGGAGCGCCAGCCCGAGGTGAACTCCGACCAGAGGGCGCTGGGACCCGAGGGGAAGGCGGCCAGTTCGCCCACGGCGGGCACCGTCTGGGTGATCAGGTGGCGGCTGCCGACCAGCAGGGCCAGGCCCAGCACCACCCAGGCGGCGGTGGCGACCCCGCTGGGGCCGGAGCGCACGAAGTCGACCAGGCCCTGACGCACCGTGGTCACCGTCGAGCGGCGCTCGACCGGCCGGTCGCGGGTCTGGAAGTCCTGCAGGCGCACGAGGCCCCGCGACCGCAGGGCGGCCAGGTCGCGGTCGGTCACCCGCCGCATGCCGCGCAGGCGCCGACGCCGACCCAGCAGCTGGGGAGTACGGGCCAGGTTCCACGTCCAAGCGCCGAGGGCGGCCCGGAACCGACCCCCGCGGACCGTGACCAGACCGGCCAGGGCGTCGACCAGGGACAGGACGGCCAACACCGGCGCCAGCCACAGGAGGGTGCCGAGGCCCGAGCAGGACAGCACCGTGCGCAGGCGGTGGCGCTCGGTCAGGCGGTGGGTGTCGAGGTCGGGGCGGCGCTCGGCCAGTTCGGCCCGGTGCCGCACCCGGGCCTGGGGTGCCACCACGATGCGGGCCCCGGCGACCCGGGCGCGCCAGCAGAGGTCGAGGTCCTCGCCCCAGAACGAGATGCCGGGGTCGAAGCCGCCCAGGGCGGCGAAGAGGTCGGCCCGGACGAGCTGACAGCCCCCGGGCAGGAAGAACACGTCGCGGACGCCGTCGTGCTGGCCCTGGTCGTACTCCCCCGCCTCGACGTAGGACGACGGGTGACCGGTGCGGTCCACGCTCATGCCCACGGCGAGCAGCTCGCGGGGGCGGTCCCAGGCGGTGACCTTCGGCCCGACGAGGCCGGCGTTGGTGCGGGCCGCCTCGGCCACTAGGGCGCTGACGGCGTCGGGGGCCAGGCCCACGTCGTCGTGACACAGGAGCAGGTAGGACGCCCCCTCGACCATGGCCAGCACCTCGTTGGCCGCCCGGCCGAAGCCGGGGTTGGCGTCGAGGCGGCGCACGAACGCCGAAGGGCAGGCCGCCGCCACCCGCTGGGTGGGGTCCTCGGCGCTGCCGGCATCGATCACCAGCACGGTCAGGTCGGGGTAGTCCTGGGCCGCGAACGACTGGAGGCTGTCCTCGAACCAGGGGCCGGGGTCGTGGGTGACCACGACGGCGACGACAGCGGGCGGGGCCGTCGCGGAGGGTGGCGCCGGGCCCTCGGGGTCGGCGGCAGGGGCGTCGTCCACGATGGGCCGAGGGTAGCGGTCGACCCGGCGGCCCCGGGGGACCCGCCACCCCACCGCCGGTACCCTCGGGGCCATGGTCCCGTCGCCCCTGCGCACGCCGGTGCGCTCGTCCCTGCGCCTGGCCCGCGAGACGCTCTACCTGTCGGTGGGCACCGGGGTCCTGGCCTTTCAGGCCGCCCAGGTCCGCCGCCGGGAGCTGGAGGCCGAGTGGGACCGCCGCTTCGGTCGCGGCGACGACGCCGCCCCGCCGCCCGGGCCGTGATCCGGCGCGTCGCCCTCGACGCCACCCCCCTCGTCGACCGCCCCACCGGCATCGGGGTGGTGACCGGCGCCCTGCTGCGGGGCCTGGCCCGTCGCGCCGACGTCGACCCCGTCGCCTTCGCGGTGACCTGGCGGGGTCGGCACCGCTTGGCCACGGCGGTGCCCACCGGCGTCGAGGTGGTCCACCGACCCATGGCGGCCCGACCGCTGCGCTGCTGCTGGACCCGGGCCGACCATCCCCGCATCGAGTGGTGGACCGGCCCCGTCGACGTGGTCCACGGCCCCAACTTCGTCGTCCCCCCGGCCCGGGCCGCCCGGGTCGTGACCGTGCACGACCTCACCCCCGTGCGGTTCCCCGAGCTCAGCACCGCCGACACCCTGGCCTACCCGCGGCTCCTGGCCCGGGCCGTCGCCGCCGGGGCGTGGGTCCACACGCCCAGCACGGCCGTGGCCGCCGAGGTGGTGGCGACGCTGGGGGTCCCCGCCGAGCGGGTGGTCGCCGTGGCCAACGGCTTCGGTGAGGTCCCGATGGCCCCGGCCGGCGTCGGGCGGGCGCTGGCGGGCCGGGACCGCTACGTCCTGGCGGTGGGCACCCTCGAGCCCCGCAAGGACCTGCCGGGGCTGGTGGCCGCCTTCGACGCCGTGGCCGCCACCGACGCCGACCTGGGGCTGGTGCTGGCCGGCGCCGACGGCTGGGGGGCCGATGCCGTCCACGCCGCCGTGGCCGCCTCCCCCCACCGGGACCGCATCCGCCTGACCGGTTGGGTCGACGACGGGGACCGGGCCGCCCTGGTGCGCGAGGCGACGGTCCTGGCCTACCCGTCCGTCTACGAGGGGTTCGGCCTGCCCCCGCTCGAGGCCATGAGCGTCGGGGTCCCGGTCGTGACCACCGACGTCCCCGCCATCGTCGAGGTGTGTGGCGACGCCGCCGAGATCGTGCCCGTCGGCGACGTCGACGCCCTCGCCGCCGGCCTGACCCGGGTGCTGACCGACGAGGGTCGCCGCCACGGGCTGGTGGCCGCCGGCACCGAACGGGCGACCCGCTACACCTGGGACGCCTGCGTCGACGGCCTCGTCGACCTCTACGGCCGGGCCGCGGGCGACACCGCCGGCCACTCCTAGACTCTGCCGTCGTGCGTGCCCTCGTCACCGGTGCCGCCGGCTTCGTCGGACGCCATCTCGTCACCTGGCTGGAGGAGGCCGGCGACGACGTCGTGACCACGGACCGTCACGACGGTCTCGACGTGCTCGACACCGACGCCCTGGCCGCCTTCGTGGCCGAGGTGGCCCCCGAGGTCGTCTACCACCTGGCCGGGCAGGCCGACGTGGGTGGCTCGTGGTCCAGCCCGGTCGCCACCTTCCGGGTCAACGCCGAGGGCACCCTCAACCTGCTGCTGGCCTGCGAGGCCGCCGGGGTCGACCGGGTCCTCGCCGTGGCCAGCGCCGACGTCTACGGTCCCGTCCCCGCCGACGAGTTGCCCATCGGCGAGGACCGCCCGCTGCGGCCCGTCAGCCCCTACGGCGCCTCCAAGGCCGCCGCCGACCTCCTGGCCCTGCAGGCCCACCTGGCCAGCGGGCTCGGCGTCATCCGGGTCCGGCCCTTCAACCACCTGGGACCGGGCCAGAGCGACCGCTTCGTGGCCCCGGCCCTGGCCTCGCGCATCGTGCGGGCCGAGCGGGGCGGCGACCCCCACATCCCCGTCGGCAACCTGAGCGCCCGCCGCGACTTCACCGACGTGCGCGACGTGGTGCGGGCGTACCGGCTGCTGGCCGAACACGGCACCCCGGGCGAGGCCTACAACGTGTGCTCGGGCACCGACGTGGCCGTGCAGGAGCTGGCCGACCGCCTGGTGGCCCAGGCCCGGGTGCCCGTCGAGCTGACCCCCGACCCCGAGCTGCTGCGGCCGGTCGACACACCCCGCCTGTGCGGTGACCCCGCCCGGCTGCAGGCGGCGACGGGCTGGACCCCTGCCTTCAGCCTCGACCAGACGCTGGCCGACGTCCTGGACGACTGGCGCGGTCGCTGAGGGCGCGCACCCGCTCGTGGGTGCGCTCCACCAGCGGCCGGTCGTGGCGGTCGCAGTCCCGGGCCAGGGCCCGCAGGCGCAGGTCCCAGTCGTGCAGCACCCGGTCGGCGGTGGCGCTCGGGCCGCCCCGCTCCACCCAGGCCAGGTCGGCCTCGCACAGGGCGACCTGGAGCTCGGCCTCGGTGTGGCGGTTGACCACCGGGGGCAGCCGGTCGGCTTTGGCCGGCGGGTAGTTCGTCCCCGCCACCAGCTCGTGGGGCTCCTGCTTGAACAGGCCGGCGAGCAGGGCGACGGTGCGCTCCCCCGGCGGCGACACGTCGGTCTCGAGGTGGGAGACGGCCACGCGGGAGATGCCGAGGCGCTCGGCCAGGTCGGCCTGGGTCCACCCCCGCTTCAGGCGGTGGTCGGCGATGCGGCGGCCGAGTGACTCGACCTCGGGACCCCGGGGCACCCCGCGAGGCTAGACCCGAGTCGTGCCAACCCACTTGGCAGACACGCCCCGGGACCCGCGGTACAACGGGCGCCATGCCCCGACGCGCGCTCATCACCGGCATCACCGGCCAGGACGGCAGCTACCTCGCCGAGCTCCTGCTCGACAAGGGCTACGAGGTCATCGGCATGGTCCGCCGGTCCAGCACGGTCAACTTCGAGCGGATCGCCCACCTGCAGGACCGCATCACCTTCGTGCCCGGCGACCTCCTCGACGAGGCCTCGCTCATCCAGGTGCTGTCGACCCACCGGCCCGACGAGGTCTACAACCTGGCCGCCCAGTCCTTCGTCCAGACTTCGTTCACCCAGCCCGTCCTCACCGGCGAGACGACGGCCCTCGGGGTGACCCGCCTGCTCGACGCCATCCGCATCGTGGACCCCGACGTGCGCTTCTACCAGGCGTCCAGCAGCGAGATGTTCGGCAAGGTGGTGGAGGTCCCGCAGACCGAGCGCACCCCCTTCCACCCCCGCAGCCCCTACGGCGTGGCCAAGGTCTACGGCCACTGGATCACGGTCAACTACCGCGAGTCGTATGACCTCCATGCATCCAGTGGCATTCTGTTCAACCATGAATCCGTGCCGGCGGCGACCCCGGTGGTCGTCCGCCGTCACGGCTACGTGGACGTCCTTCCCATCGGCAGCCTGGCCCCCCACCCCGAGGAGGGTGAGCCCGGCGCCCGGGTGAGCTACCCCGGCGGCGACCTGGAGGTCTGGGACGGCGACCGCTTCGTGCGCTGCCACGCCCGCACCGCCTACTGGCACGAGGGGGAATCGATCGTCCTCCACGGCCGCGGCGGGATCGTGGAGTCGACCCCCGACCACGTGGTGTTCACCCCCGACGACGAGCGGCCGGCCACCGACTTCGCGGAGGGCGACCGGCTGCGCCTGGCCGACCAGCCGCCGCAGACGCTGGCCACCACGATGACCGCCGAGGAGGCCTGGCTCCTGGGCTTCCTGGTCGCCGAGGGGTCGATCCAGCCCAACGGCAAGGGCCGCATCACCTGCAACGACGACGCCGCCATCGCCCAGGCCGCTGCTTGTTGGGAGCGGGTGAGCGGGGGTTGGTCCCGCAAGCACGAGGGCGTGAAGTCCGCCTTCTCCGACAACCGCACCACGGCGCTCGAGCTCAACGGCAACCGCGAGTACCTCCGCCTGCTGCGCCGGGAGATCTACCTGAAGGACGGGCACAAGCGGGTGCCCAAGCGGGTGCTCAACGCCGCCCCCCACCTCCAGGCCGAGTTCCTCGCCGCCTACAACCTCGGCGACGGCCTCAAGGCCGGGCACGGCACGGATCCGCTCAAGAGCTTCCGCACCAACTCGCCCACCCTCGCCGCCGGGCTGATCTGGTTGGCCCGGACGACCCTCGGCCGTCGGGTGAGCGTCTACCTCCAGCCCGGGGCCCTGGGCGGCGGCGAGACCTACCTGATCAACCTCTCCACCGGCAGCCCCATGGGGAACAAGGGGGCGCACCTCCGCAAGCCCCAGGACGAGGTCCGCCGGGTCGACCGGCGCACGCACCGGGGCTGGATGTGCGACCTCGCCACCGAGACCGAGCGCTTCGCCGCCGGGCCGGGGTTCGTGGTCGTCCACAACTCGCCGAGGCGGGGGCTCGAGTTCGTGACCCGCAAGATCAGCCACGGGGTGGCCCAGATCAAGCTGGGCAAGGCCGACGAGCTGCGCCTCGGCAACCTCGACGCCCAGCGGGACTGGGGCTTCGCCGGCGACTACGTCGAGGCCATGTGGCTGATGCTGCAGCAGGACACCCCCGACGACTACGTGGTCAGCACCAACGAGACCCACTCGGTGCGGGAGTTCTGCGAGATCGCCTTCGGCCACGTGGGCCTCGACTGGGAGGACCACGTGACCATCGACGAGGCCTTCATGCGCCCCGCCGAGGTCGACCTGCTGGTGGGCGACTCGGACAAGGCCCGCACCGCGCTGGGCTGGGTGCCCAAGGTCGGCTTCGCCGACCTGGTGCGGATGATGGTCGACGCCGACCTCGACCTGCTGAGCGGCAAGCTGCGCGGCATCTCGTGACCCCCGCCACCACGGTGGTGCTGGCGGGCGGTGTGGGCGCCGCCCGCCTCCTGGGCGGCCTGGTCCAGGTCGTCGACCCGGCCTCGGTCCGCGCCGTGGTGAACACCGGCGACGACGTCGTCCTCCACGGGCTGCACGTCAGCCCCGACCTCGACACCATCACCTACACCCTGGCCGGGGCCGTGAACCCCGAGACCGGGTGGGGCCTGGTGGGCGAGACCTGGCAGGCCATGGACGCCCTGGCCCGTTACGGGGGCATCACCTGGTTCAACCTCGGCGACCGCGACCTGGCCACCCACCTGTACCGGACCCAGCGCCTGGGTGAGGGGGCCACCCTCACCCAGGTCACCGCCGAGGTCACCGCCGCCTGGGACCTGGCCCTGACGCTCCTGCCCATGAGCGACGACCCGGTCCGCACCATGGTGACCGTGGTCGACGAGGGCGAGATCGGCTTCCAGGACTACTTCGTCCGCCGCCGCCACGACGTGGCCGTCACCGCCGTCCGCTTCGACGGGGCGGCGACCGCCCGCCCCTCCCCCGCCGCCCTGGCCGCCCTGGCCGGGGCCGAGCGGGTGGTCATCGCCCCCTCCAACCCGATCGTCTCCATCGGGCCGCTGCTCGCCCTGCCGGAGCTGGCCGCCGCCGTCGAGGCCCGCCGGGCCGATGCCGTGGCCGTGTCGCCGATCATCGCCGGCGCCACGGTGAAGGGTCCGGCCGACCGCCTCCTCACCGAACTGGGCCACGAGGCGTCGGTGGTGGGCGTTGCCCGCCTCTACGCCCCGCTGGCCGCCCGCCTGGTCATCGACGAGGCCGACGCCGACCGGGCCGACGCCGTGGCCGCCGAGGGCATCGAGCCCGTCGTGGCCCCCACCCTCATGACCGGCCCCGCCGAGGCCGCCGCCCTGGCCCGGGTGGTGCTCGGGTGATCCAGCTCCTCCCGGTCGAGGGCCTCCCCGAGGTGTGCCCCGGCGACGACCTCGGCACCCTGATCGCCGCCGCCGCCGACCTGGCCGACGGCGACGTGGTCGTGGTCACCCAGAAGGTCGTGTCCAAGGCCGAGGGCCGCCTGGTCGCCGTCGACCCCGACGACCCCCTGGCCCACAAGGCGCTGGTCGAGGAGGAGTCGGTGCGCATCCTGCGCCGCCGGGGCGACCTGCTCATCACCGAGACCCGCCACGGCTTCGTGTGCGCCAACGCCGGCGTGGACCGCTCCAACCTGGACGCCGGCGTCGCCGCCCTGCTCCCCCGCGACCCCGACCGCTCGGCCCGCCGCATCCGCGACCGCATCCGGGCCGCCGCCGGGGTCGAGGTCGGCGTCGTGATCTCCGACACCTTCGGGCGGCCCTGGCGCAAGGGGCTGACCGACGTGGCCATCGGCGTGGCCGGTGTGGCCGCCGTCGTGGACCTGCGCGGCACCACCGACGCCGGCGGTCAGGAGCTCCAGGTCACCGAGGTGGCGGTGGCCGACGAGCTGGCCGGCGCCGCCGAGCTGGTGATGGGCAAGGCCGACGGCATCCCGGTGGCCGTGGTCCGAGGCGTCGACCCGACCTGGCTCCGCGAAGCGAGCGTCCGGGCCGAGATCGTCCGCCCCGCCGCCGAGGACCTCTTCCGCTAGCCGGCGCCGCCGGCCGAGCTGCCGGCCGGAAGGCTGCGCAGCGGAGCGGAGCAGCGCCGAGCGCTCAGTCGATCGACGGAGCCGGCCGGACGGCGTCCGGCGAACGTGATCGGAACCAGGCGAGGACGGCGGCGAGGCCGTCGTCGAGGGCCCACTGCGGACGCCACCCGAGGCCGGCACCCGCCTTGGCCGGGTTCACGCAGGAGCGGTCCAGCTCGCCGGGGCGGGCGTCGGCGTAGGTCGGGGGGTCGGTGACGCCGGCGGCGGCGGCCATGGCGGCGTAGAGGGCGTTGACGCTGGTCTCGTGACCGGTGCCGATGTTGAACAGCTCGCCGTCGCCGGTGGTGGCGGCCCGGGCGAAGGCGTCGACCACGTCGTCGACGTAGACGTAGTCCCGGGTCTGCTCGCCGGTGCCGAACACCCGGCAGGGCTCGCCCGCCAGCAGGAGCCCGGCGAAGATGGCCACCACCCCGGCCTCGCCGTGGGGGTCCTGGCGGGGGCC
>CAYTJS010000074.1:0-13453 GCA_964438115.1 uncultured Iamiaceae bacterium | reverse complement strand
AAGGGCCTCGAGGCCTCGCAGGTGACCGGCACCGGTCCCGGCGGGCGCATCACCCGGGCCGACGTCGAGGCGGCCGCCCCCGGTGCCGTCCCGGCCCCGGCCCCGGCCGCTGCTGCCGCTGCTGCCGCCCCGCCGGCCGACGCCCCCACCATCGCGGTGCGGGCCGCCGCCGACGGCTCGTCGGTCGAGCCCCTCAACAACATCCGGCGCCGCACCGGCGAGCACATGGTCCGGTCCAAGGAGACCTCGCCGCACGTGCTCACCGCCATGGAGGTCGACTTCGAGCGGGTCGACGCCGTACGGCGGGCCCACCGGGCGGCCTGGAAGGAGCAGGAGGGCTTCAGCCTCACCTACCTGCCGTTCGTGGCCCGAGCGGTGGTCGACGCCATCGAGGAGTTCCCGCACCTCAACGCCTCGGTGGGTGAAGGGTCCCTCGAGGTGCACCACGCCGTCCACCTGGCCATCGCCGTGGACCTCGACTTCCAGGGCCTGCTGGCCCCGGTGGTCCGCAACAGCGAGTCCAAGCGCCTCCGGGCCATCGCCCGCGAGATCCGCGACCTGGCCGACCGGGCCCATCAGAAGCAGCTGTCGGCCGACGAGATCGCCGGCGGCACCTTCACCATCACCAACCCCGGCCAGTACGGGACCCTCCTGCAGTTCCCGGTGATCAACCAGCCCCAGGTGGCCATCCTCAGCACCGACGGCGTCAGCCGGAAGCCCGTGGTGGTCACCGCCCCCGACGGCACCGAGGCCATCGCCATCCACTCCGTCGGGGTGCTGGCCCTGGCCTGGGACCACCGGGCCTTCGACGGCGCCTACGCCGCCGCCTTCCTGGCCCGCCTGAAGGAGATCATCGAGACCCGCGACTGGGAGGCCGAACTCTGACCGTCCTCCGGACGCGTTGGTTGGGGCGGGTGGCGTACGCCGACGCGCACGCCCTGCAGCAGGGGCTGTTCACCCACTCGCCCGACGACCACCTGCTCCTGCTGGAGCACCCGCATGTGTTCACGTTGGGGGCCCGGGGCACGCTGGACCACCTGTTGGTGGACCCCGAGGCCGTCGGGGCCGAGGTGGTGCGCACCGACCGCGGGGGCGACATCACCTACCACGGGCCCGGCCAGCTCGTCGGCTACCCGATCCTCACCGTGCCCGGCAAGCGGGGCGGGGGGATGGCCGACACCGTCGCCTACGTCCACTCGGTCGAGCAGTTGCTGATCGACGTGCTGGCCGACCTGGGCCTGACCGACGTGGGCCGTCTCGACGGCTTCGCCGGGGTGTGGGTGGCCCCCGCCTCGACCCGGCCCCGCAAGATCGCCGCCATCGGCGTGCGCCTGTCGCGGGGCCGGTCGATGCACGGCTTCGCCCTGAACGTCGACCCCGACCTGGCCTGGTTCGACCGCATCGTCCCCTGCGGCATCACCGACAAGGGCGTGACCTCCCTGCGGGCCGAGGGCCTCGACGTCGACCTGGCCACCGTCGTCGACCTGGTGGCCGACCACGCCGCCCGGGTGTGGGGGCGCGGCGAGGTCGAGCGGGCCGACGTCCGGGCCCTGCCCTCCGACGAGCCGGTGAGGATCGGCGGCCTCCAGATCACCGAGCGCAAGCCCGAGTGGCTGCGGGCGCCGGTGAAGCTGGGCGAGAACCACCGCTCCCTGCGGCGGCGGATGCGCTCGCTCGACCTGGTCACCGTGTGCGAGGAGGCGGGCTGTCCGAACCTGTCGGAGTGCTGGGAGGCGGGCACCGCCACCTTCATGCTCAACGGCGAGCGCTGCACCCGGGCCTGCGGCTTCTGCCTGGTCGACACCCGCAAGCCGGGGCCCGCCGATCCCGGCGAGCCCGAACGGGTGGCCGAGGCGGTGGGCGGGATGGGCCTGCACTTCGCCGTGCTCACCGCCGTGGCCCGTGACGACCTGCCCGACGGCGGCGCCGGCCAGTTCGCCGCCACCATCGGGGCCATCCGGCGGACCAGTCCCGGCACCGAGGTCGAGGTCCTCATCCCCGACTGCAAGGGCGACCCGGCCGCCCTCGAGGTCATCTTCGCCGCCCGTCCCGACGTGGTGAACCACAACCTCGAGACGGTGGCCCGCCTCCAGCGGGCGGTGCGACCCTCCGCCGGCTACGCCCGCAGCCTGGCTGTGCTGGCCCGGGCCCGGGCCGCCGGCCTCACCACCAAGTCCGGGATCATCCTGGGCCTGGGCGAGACCGCGGAGGAGGTCGTGGCCGCCATGGCCGACCTGCGGGGGGTGGGCGTCGACATCGTCACCCTGGGCCAGTACCTGCGGCCCACCGCCGCCCATCTGCCGGTGCGCCGGTGGTGGACCCCCGACGAGTTCGACGAGCTGAAGGCGGCGGGCGAGGCCCTGGGGCTGGCCCACGTCGAGGCCGGTCCCCTGGTGCGGTCGAGCTACCACGCCGCCGACGCGGCCGACGCCGCCGGCGTGGTGGGGGCGACCCCCGCCGTCGCCGGCTGAGGCGGCGGTGAGCGTCTTCACCGAGCGTCAGGACCGGGCGCGGGCCGCCATGGCCGACCTCGGTGTCGACGTGGTCCTGGTCTCGGTGGGCGCCGACCTGCCATGGCTCACCGGCTACGAGGCCATGCCGCTGGAGCGCCTGACCATGCTGGTGCTGCCCCGGGAGGGCGAGGCCACCCTGGTGGTACCCGCCCTGGAGGCCCCCCGGGTGGTCGAGCGGCCCGAGGCCTTCCGCCTCCACGCGTGGGGCGAGACCGAGGACCCCCTCGCCGCCGTGGTGGCCGCCGCCGGCACCCCCGACCGGGTGGCGGTCGGCGACCAGACCTGGGCCCGGTTCGTCCTCGCCCTGCAGGAACGACTGCCCGCCGCCGCCTTCGGACCGACCCAGCCGGTGCTGGGTCCGTTGCGGGCCCGCAAGGACGAGGCCGAGGTGGCCGCCCTGGCCCGGGCCGGCGCCGCCGTGGACGAGGTGGTGGCGGCGATCCAGGGCGGTGAGGTGGCGCTGCCCGGCCGCTCCGAGGCGGACGTGGCGGGCGAGGTGGCCGGACGGCTCCGCGACGCCGGTCACCAGCGGGTCAACTTCGTGATCGTGGCGTCGGGGCCCAACGCCGCCAGCCCGCACCACGACCCCGGCCCCCGGGTCATCGAGCCGGGCGACCTGGTCCTCTTCGACATCGGGGGCACCGTCGCCGACGAGCACGGCGTGGGCTACTGCTCCGACATCACCCGCTGCGTCCACCTGGGTCCGGTGCCGGCCGAGGTTCGTGAGGGCTACGCCGCCCTGCAGTCGGCGCAGGCCGCGGCCGTGGCCGCCGCCACCGTGGGCACCCCGTGCGAGGCCGTCGACGCCGCCGCCCGCGACCCGCTCACCGCCGCCGGGCTGGGCGCCGCCTTCGTCCACCGGACCGGCCACGGCATCGGGATCGAGGCCCACGAGGACCCCTACATGGTGGCCGGCAACGCCGAGCTGCTGGCCCCCGGGCATGCGTTCTCCGTCGAGCCGGGGGTCTACCTGCCCGGCCGCTGGGGGGCCCGGATCGAGGACGTCGTGGTGGCCACCGCCACCGGCCCGAGGGCCCTCAACGATGTGACCCACGACCTCGTCGAGTTGTAGGAAGCCCTCCGATGATCGCCTTCGACGGGGGCACCGTCCTGCTGCAGTGGGCCGTGGGGGGCCTGGCCTTCCTGTGGGTCACCACCCGGGGCCGACTCCTCGGCATCGGCTACGGCTGGCTCCTGCGGGGCACCTGGGGCCTGTGCGCCCTGGGGGCGCTGGCCATCGGGTTGCGCACCGACGTGGAGCCCGTCCGTGAGGCCGCCACCGTCCTCCTGCTGGTCGCGGTGGGCGTGGCGCTGGCGGTGTCGATCCGGCGCCGGGCCGACGGCCCCACCGCCCTGCCCCGGTGGCTGGACCTGCCGGCGCCGGTCATCGGCGTCGTGGCCCTGGTGGCCGCGGGGGTGGCCGACGCCGCCGACGGGGGCGAGGTGGCCCTGGCCGTGGCCCGCACCCTGGTGGGGGCAGCCTTCCTCGGCTCGATCACCGACGCCATGCTGCTCGGCCACTGGTACCTGGTGCAGCCGGGGCTCAGCCGGGCCCCCCTGTACGAGCTGCTGCGCTGGGCGACCTGGTCGTGGTACCCGGAGGTGGCGCTGCTGCTGGTGCCGACCGGCATGGTGTCGGTGCTGAACGGCACCATCGACGACGGCTACGCCGGGATGCTCGGTTGGTTCTGGGTGGCCAGCGCCGTGACCACGATCGTGCTGCTGTACGTCACCAAGGCGGCCCTGAAGGAGAGGCAGTACTCGGCGGTCATGGCCGCCACCGGGCTGCTCTACCTGGCCATCCTCACCGCGGCGGGCACCGACCTGGTCGCCCGGGCGCTGCTGGCGACGTGAGCGGGTCGGTAGCCTCGGCGCCCGTGGTCGCCGCACTGGACCCCATGGGCGCGGCCCTGACCGAGGTGGAGCCCGGCTTCTACCGGGGGCCCGAGCGCGACGACCTGCACTACGACGCGTCGCGATCGCGGCACTGGCGCGATGCCGAGGACCGCTCCGGCTGGCACCGCCACCGGGCCGGGGTGGTCACCGACGCCGTCGTCCGGTTCCCGCCGGCGGGCACGCTCTTCGACCTGGGCGGGGGGAACGGGTTCCTCACCCGGGCCCTGCGCGACGCCGGGGTCGAGGCCGTGCTGGTCGAGCCGGTCGAGGCCGGGGTCCGCACCGCCTACGACCGGGGCCTGCGGCCGGTGGTGTGCTCCACCCTCGAGGACGCCGGCTTCCCCGCCGGCTCGCTCGGCGGGGTGGGCCTGTTCGACGTGCTCGAGCACCTCGACGACGACCTGGGCACGCTGCGCTCGCTCCACGACCTGCTGGCCCCCGGCGGCCGCCTCTACCTGACCGTGCCCCAGCACCCGGGGCTCTGGTCGGCCCACGACGTCGAGGCCGGTCACCAGCGCCGCTACAGCCGCGACGGTCTGGTCGACGTGGTCACCGCCGCGGGCTTCGAGGTCGAGCACCTCACGTCGTTCTTCACCGCCCTGCTCGGACCCATGGCCGTGCGCCGGGTCGTGCAGCGGGCGGGCCGGGCCGGCGACCTCACCGCCGAGGTGAAGGACCCGACGAGCAGCGGGGGTGTGGCCGCCAAGGCCCTGGACCGGGTGCTGGCCCACGAACGCCGGTCGCTGCGGCGCCGGGCCCGGCGGGTGGGGACCAGCCTGCTGCTGGTGGCCCGCCGGTGACCGCCTCCGCCGGCGACGGCCCCACCTACAGCGTCGTCATCCCGGTGTTCGACAGCCGCGACATCGTGGCCGCCACCGTGGCCGACGTGGTCGCCTGGTTCGAGGGCCGGGGCGAGACCTTCGAGGTCATCCTGGTGAACGACGGCTCCCGGGACGGGAGCTGGGAGGTCATCGCCGGGCTGGCGGCCGACGACCCCCGCATCGTGG
This sequence comes from uncultured Iamiaceae bacterium, assembly GCA_964438115.1. GTDB lineage: Bacteria > Actinomycetota > Acidimicrobiia > Acidimicrobiales > DATDAH01 > DATDAH01. Next base: position 8,037 of record CAYTJS010000074.1, on the reverse strand, counting down.
CGGTGCGCTTCCTGCGCAACTACGGCCAGCACAACGCCAACGTGGCCGGCTTCGCCGAGGCCCGCGGCGACTGGGTCGTCACCATGGACGACGACGGCCAGAACCCGCCCGAGGAGATCGCCCACCTGGTGGCCGTCGCCGAGGCGGGGGACCACGACGTGGTGTTCGGCCGCTTCGACGCCAAGAAGAGCTCGCTCAGCCGGGCCGTCGGCAGCCGGGTGATCGGGTGGATGAACCGCCACATCTTCGGCAAGCCCAAGGACCTGGTGGTCTCCAACTTCCGCCTGCTGCACCGCGACGTGGTCCGCCGCATCGTCGAGGCCGAGAGCACGTACCCCTACGTGACCGGCCAGGCCCTGCTGTACTCGGCCTCGCCGGGCAACGCCGACGTGCGCCACCTGCCCCGGGCAGGGGGCGAGAGCACCTACAGCCTGGGCAAGATCCTGAGCCTGGTGCTGCGCATCCTGTTCAGCTACTCGGCGGTGCCGCTGCAGGCCATGGCCGCCCTCGGCGCGGTGGTGGCGGTGGGCAGCTTCGTCATGGGCCTCGTCTACCTGGTGCACGGCGTGCTCTACGACACCGAGGTGGCGGGCTGGACCACCGTCGTCGTGCTGCTGGCCTTCCTCAACGGCGTGGCCATCGCCCTGCTCTCGATGCTGGGCGAGTACATGGTGCGCACCCTGCGGCAGGTGTCGGACCGCCGCAGCTACCTCGTCGCGGACCGGGTCGATGGCCGTCCCCCGGCCTGAGCAGGCCACCATCGTCGGCGGGCAACGCTGCGGCTCGACCAGCCTGCTGCGGGCGCTGCGCGCGCACCCCGACGTCATGGTCGCCGAGCCCCAGCGGCCCGAGCCCAAGTGGTTCCTCGAACCGGGCTCGGGTGACCGGGTGGTGCAGTACATCACCAGGTACTTCCCGGGCTGGTCGGGCGACACCCTGCGGGTCGAGAAGTCGACCAGTTACCTCGAGTCCGACGTGGCCCCCGTCGAGCTGGACCGGGCGTTCCCGACCTCGCCGGTGGTGGTGGTCCTGCGGGACCCCGTCGAGCGGGCGCTGTCGCACTACCGGTTGTCGGTGAGGGGCGGGGCTGAGGACCTGACCCTGCTCGAGGCCCTGGACCCGGCCCAGGAGGGGCGCGAGTGGGACCGGGACGAGATCTCGGTCTCGCCCTACCGCTACCTGTCCCGTGGTCGCTACGTGGACGACCTGGCCCGTTGGGACCGGGTGCTCGGGCCCGACCGGGTGGTGGTCGTGATCCTCGAGGAGCTGCGGGCCGATCCCGCCGTCTTCGCCGAGCTGCAGACGACCCTGGGCCTGGCGCCGGAGGTGCTCTTCCCCGTCGATGAGCGCCACAATGCGGGCGAGGGCGACGACCTAACCCTCGACGACGAGACCCGCGGCCGCCTGGCGGCCTGGTTCGCCGAGCCCAACGCCGCCCTGGCCCAGCGCCTGGGCCGGCCCCTGTCGCACTGGACCGCCCCGTGAGCCCCGACGAGATCCGCTTCAACCAGCCCACCCTGGAGGGCAACGAGGTCGACTACGTCCAGCAGGCCGTCCGGGGCGGCCACACCTCGATGAACGGGCCCTTCGCCAAGCGGGTGACCGACCTGCTGACCGAGGAGCTCGGTGCCGCCGGGGTGCTGCTCACCACGTCGTGCACCGACGCCCTCGAGATGACGGCGATGCTGCTGTCGCTGCAGCCGGGCGACACGGTGATCGTGCCGTCGTTCACGTTCGTGTCCAGCGCCCTGGCCTACGTGCGGGAGGGGGCCCGGATCGTCTTCGCCGACATCGAGCGCGAGACGCTGGGGATCGACCCCGCCCACGTGGCCGAGCTGATCGACGACACCACCCGGGCCGTGGTCGCCGTCCACTACGCCGGCGTGGCCTGCGACCTGCCCGGCCTGGGCTCGGCCCTGGGCGACCACCCCGGCGTCGAGCTGATCGAGGACAACGCCCATGGGCTCTTCGGCAGACTCGACGGTCGGCCCCTCGGCAGCTTCGGCCGTATGTCGGCGGTGAGCTTCCACGAGACGAAGTCCTTCAGCTGCGGGGAGGGCGGGGCCCTGGTCCTGAACGACCCCGGGGACGTGGAGCGGGCCAACGTCCTCTACGAGAAGGGGACCGACCGGCGGGCCTTCGAGGACGGCCGGGTCGACAAGTACACGTGGCGGGACACGGGCTCGTCGTTCGGGATGTCCGACATCCTGGCCGCCTACCTGCTGGCCCAGCTCGAGGCCCGCCAGGCGATCCTCGACAAGCGCCGGGCAGTGGTGGAGCGGTACCACGAGGTGCTGGCCCCCGAGGCCGACGCCCTCGGCTTCGAGGTGCCGGTCATGCCCGGCGGGCGGGACTACGCCTACCACCTGTACTACGTGCTCCTCGACGGCCCCGGGACCCGGGAGCGGGTGACGGCGGCCATGCGGGCGGCGGGCATCCGCACGGCCTTCCACTTCGTGCCCCTGCACGACTCGGAGGGCGGCCGCCGCTTCGCCGCCCGGGGGACGGACTGCCCGGTCACCGAGGAGGTCGCCGGCCGCCTGCTGCGGCTGCCGGTGCACAACGCCCTGACCCCGGCCGACGCCGACCGGGTCTGCGAGGCGCTGGTCACGGCGCTGGGGTAGCGGGAGGACGCCCCGACAGTACCACGGATCCTGTGTTTCACGGATCCTGTGGTACTCTGACCCGGTGCCCAACCTCACCTTGAGCCTCGACGCCGAGGTGCTTCACCGGGCCCGGGTCCGGGCCGTGCAGGAGGGCACGTCGGTAAATGCCGTCGTCCGGGAGTACCTGCGGTCCTACGGCGGCACCGACCAGGTCGAGGAGGCCCGACGTCGGTTCGTCGAGTTGTCCCGGCAGACCTCGGCCGGCAGCGGGACCGGCGGGCGGCGGTGGTCGCGGGACGACCTGCATGCCCGCTAGCGCCTTCGTCGACACCAACGTCGTGGTCTACGCCTTCGACGACGACGAGCCGGCGAAGCAGGAACGAGCCCGCCGGCTGCTGGCCGGGGACGACGCCCTCATGACCCTCGTGCTGAGCACCCAGGTGCTGGCGGAGTTCTACGTCACCGTCACCCGGAAGCTGGCCCGGCCGCTCTCCGCTGCCGATGCCGCCCAGGCGGTGACCCTGCTGGCCGAGCTGCCGGTGGTCGGCGCGGACCGGACCTCGGTCCTCGAGGCCGTCGCCCTGGCCGACGCGCACCAGCTCTCGCTCTGGGACGCCCAGATCGTGCAGGCGGCGGCGTCCGCCGACTGTGCGACGCTGCTCACCGAGGACCTCGCGCACGGTGCCGTGCTGGCCGGGGTCCGGGTCGAGAACCCCTTCCGGGAGTCCTGACCGTCAGTCGAGGGGCACGGGGTCGCAGACGACGAGGTCGTCGGCGGCGACCGGGGTCACCTCGACCGTGGCGGTGCCGCCCTCGGGGGCGGCCAGTTGGAAGGCGCCCGTCTCGCCCCGCAACGCGCCCCGGCCGTCGCCCCAGGTGATGACCCGCTCGCCGACGACGCCGTCGATGGTGGTGCGGATACGCAGGCGGGTGGGGGCCTGGGCCGACGCCACCAGCATCGAGGGCTGGTCGATCTCGTAGCGGCGCACGTCGCCCACGGCGGCGGCGCTGCAGCCGGGGTCGCCGGCGGTCACGGCCTCGTCCCGCTTCGAGTCGGGGCCGGGGCCGATCCAGAGCACGCCCCGGGCCCGGCGCAGCTGCCGGCCCGTCGGCTCGGCCGTGGGTCGCCAGCCGTCGTCGACCAGGACCTGGAGGCCCTCGGCGGTGAGGGGCACGGTCACCCAGGCGTCGTCGACGTGGGGGGCGCCGTCGGCGAGGACGGTGGCGGCGGTCTCGACCAGGATGCGGCGCTCGGCGGCCACCTCGGCCAGCTCGTCGGCCCGCTCGGCGGTGCCGGCCAGGTTGACGGCGACCAGGGCGACCCCGGCCACCACGGCCACGGCCCGGGTCCAGGCGGCCCGCGGCGCGGGGATGCGGGGGACGAGGACGAAGGCCAGCAGGACGATGGGTACGAAGCCGTACCGGTCGGTGTCGGCCGAGGTCCCGCTACCCACCCGCTCGAGGGCGGTGGCGCCGAGGAAGGCGGCGAGCATGACCAGGGCCACGGCGTCGGCCCGGTCGAGGCGGCGCCGCCACGCCAGCAGGGCGATGGCGGCCAGCTCGGCGACGGCGATGACGCCCCCGGCCCAGGTGGGGACGCCGAAGAGGCTGGCCTGGCTGTTGGCCAGCACGGCGAGCATGGCCCCCGGCACCTCGAGCACGCTGCCGTCACCGGAGCCACCGCGGTTCGGGCCGTAGAGCACGGTCCAGGCGCCGTAGAGGACGACCGGCGGCACCAGGGCGGGCCACCAGCGCCCGAGGCGGCGGCTGGCCAGGACGACGAGGCCGGTGGCGCCGACCAGGAACGTTCCGGTGCTGAACGCGGTGACGGCGGCCACCAGGGCCAGGGCCACCAGCACGAGGTCGCGGCGGGTGGGGGCGTCGTCGTCGGCCACCTTGGGGGCGACGTAGAGCAGGGCGGCCACCACGACGTAGTTGCCGACGCTGACGGCCCGGTGGCCGGCGGCGGCGTCGAGCACGACGAAGGTGGCGGCGGCGATGGTGGCGATCCACTGGTCGGCACCCCGGCGGACCAGGACCACCCAGAGCAGGACGGCGACCAGGCCGGCCACGGCGTAGCGGGGGAACAGCCAGCCGGGGAAGTAGTCGAGGCCGAAGACGCCGTAGAGCGAGCGCAGGAGGGGGGTGAGGGGCAGGGTCCAGTGGCCGGCGTGGGGCTCCAGCCACGACGACAGCGACCCGATCGTGCGCTGGGTGAGGAAGTCCCAGTCGTCGTCGATGAACCAGAGGTCGCGCCCGATCCAGTAGTTGACGCCCACCAGGACGACGAGGAGGGCCACCACCCCGACGGGCGGGAAGCGGCGGGCCGGGGCCTCGGGAGCGGTGGCGGGGGCGGTGTCGGTCACGGCGTCGCCCCCGTCGGGCCAGGGCGGAGCACGGCCATGAGGGCGAAGGCCACGGCCTCGGTGACGAGGAAGGCGGCGACCACGGCGGGCAGGGGGTCGAGGGGGGCGACGGCCACCACCACGGCGCCCACGGCCACCGCCGCCAGCCAGGCCTGGAGGATGTGGCGGCCCGACCCGGTGGTCATCTGGACGAGCGACAGGCCCAAGGTGGCCAGCGCCAGCAGGCTGCCGGCGGCCAGGGCGGCGGTCTCGGCGCCGGTGAGGTCGATCTCGTCGCCGAAAACCAGGGTCAGGATCGGCGGCCCGAGCACGGCGGCCCCGGCGGCGCCGAGGGCGGCCAGGCCGACGCCGCCGGCTGTCAGGCGGTGGCGGAGGCGGTGGAGGTCGTCCCAGCGGTCGCCGTTGATCAGGTCGGTGAGGTGGGCGGTGACCCGGATGGCCACGCCCAGGGCGACGATGTAGGGGGCCCGGAACAGGGCCAGGGCGGCGAAGAGGCTGGTCACCTCGGCCCCGGTCCCGCCGGTGAGGCCGAGGACGACGGTGCCGCCGGTGAGCACGAACTGGGCGATGACGGTGCCACCGCCGACGTTGCCGAGGAAGGCCAAGGGGTTCACGTCGTCGGGGGTGGGTCCCGAGAAGCGCACGGCGCCGGGCCAGGCGGCGATGACGAGGACGCCGGTCACGATGGTCGCACCGTAGGCGCCGACCCCGGCCCCCACCGCGATCACGACCAGGCCGAACACCAGGCGCACGACGTTCTCGGTGCCGATGGCGGTGCCCGTGGCGACGAAGCGGTCCCGGCCCGCCAGGCCGCCCCGCAGCAGGCCCATGGCCGCCGCCCCGAGGGTGATGGCTCCGGCGCAGAGGGGGTACACCAGCGCCGTGCTGTCGTAGAGGTCCTCGCCCAGGGCGCCGGTCACCACGGCGATGGCCAGGGCCAGACCGGCCGCCACCAGGGTCAGGCGGGGGAGGGCGGCGGCCACCGCGCCGCCGTGGCCGTCGGTGCGCAGTCGCTGGATGACCCAGTGCTGGATCGGGAAGGTGAGCACCGACGCGGTCACGAACCAGATCGTCCACAGTTGGGCCACGCCCGAGAACTCGGCCGCCCCGTACTCCCGGGTGCCGATGCCGATGTAGAGGTAGGCGAGGAGGCCGCTGGCGGCACTGCCCGCGGCCAGGGCGAGGGCGCCGAGGTCACGGGTGCTCCCTCGTCTGGGCATCAGGGGGAGGCTAGAGAGCCGCCGGCCCCGGTCACGGCCATACTGGACGGATGCCGCGCGCCATCTGGAGCGGGTCCATCAGCTTCGGGCTGGTGAACATCCCGGTCCAGCTCTTCAACGCCGTCACCCGCAAGTCGGTCCGGTTCAACCAGATCGACACGCGCAACAACGCCCGGGTTCGGCACAAGAAGGTGAACGCCGAGTCGGGCGAGGACGTCCCCGACGAGGCCATCGTGAAGGGCTACGAGCTCTCGAAGGGCAACTACGTGCTGCTCTCCGAGGACGAGCTGGCCGCCCTCGACCCCGAGGCGCAGCGCACCATCGACATCGAGGAGTTCGTGGACCTGGCCGACATCGACCCGGTCTACTTCGACTCGTCGTACCACCTGGCCCCCGATCCGGCCACGGTGAAGGCCTACGCCCTGCTGGCCCGCACCATGGAGGCCGAGGGCAAGGTCGGCATCGCCCGTTTCGTGATGCGCCAGAAGCAGTACCTGGCCGCCATCCGGCCCGTCGACGGTCACCTGGTGCTGTCCACGCTGGTGTACGAGGACGAGGTCAACGCCGTCGACGACGTGCCCGAGCTGGACAAGGTGGCCTCGGTCGAGGTCAGCGACAAGGAGCTGGCCATGGCCGGCCAGCTGGTCGAGTCACTGGCCGGCGAGTGGGATCCGGCCAAGTACCACGACACCCACCGTGAGCAGGTCATGGGCCTGATCGAGGCCAAGGCCGAGGGTCGCGAGCCCGTTGCCGCCGTCGAGGCGCCGTCGCGGGAGAAGGTGGTCGACCTCATGGCCGCCCTCGAGGCCAGCGTCGCCGAGGCCAAGGCGGCCCGGGGTCGCCACCCGGCCGCCGCCGACCCGGCCAAGAAGCCGGCGGCGAAGAAGCCCGCGGCCCGGAAGGCGCCGGCCAAGAAGAAGTCGGCCTGAGCCCGTGCCCGTCGTCGAGATCGACGGGCGGGAGCTGTCGGTCACCAACCTCGACAAGGTCCTGTACCCCGAGGTCGGGTTCACCAAGGCGCAGGTCATCGACTACTACGTCCGCATCGCCCCGGCGATGCTGCCCCACGTTCGGGGCCGAGGCGTGACCCTGCGGCGCTTCCCCGACGGGGTCGACGGGCCGTCGTTCTTCGAGAAGCGCAGCCCCGACCACCGGCCCGACTGGATCGGCACCGCCCTGGGCCCCGGCGACCGCAAGGGCGGGATCCACTACCTGGTCATCGACGAGGTGGCCACCCTGGCCTGGGTGGGCAACATGGCCGGGCTCGAGGTCCACGCCCCGATGGCCCGGGCCGACGACCTCGACTCGCCCACGATGGTCGTCTTCGACCTGGACCCCGGCGCCCCGGCCACCATCGTCGAGTGCTGCCGGGTGGCCCTGCTCATCCGGGAGGTGCTGGGTGGCCTGGGCCTCGAGTGCTGGCCCAAGACGTCGGGGTCGAAGGGGCTGCAGCTCTACCTGCCGCTCAACACGCCCCACACCCACGAGCACGCCTCGTCCTTCGGCCTGGCGGTGGCCCAGGTCCTCGAGAAGGACGACCCGAAGCGGGTCACCTCGGTGATGAAGAGGGACCTGCGGAAGGGGAAGGTCTTCGTCGACTGGAGCCAGAACTCGTTCCACAAGACGACCATCGCCGCCTACTCGCTGCGGGCCCGGCCCCGACCCACGGTGTCGACCCCGGTGACCTGGGACGAGGTGGCCGCCGGCGCCGAGGGCGAAACCTTGTCGTTCACCGCCCCCGAGGTCCTGATTCGGGTGGACGAGCTGGGGGACCTCTTCGCCCCCGCGGCGACCCTGCGCCAGGAGCTGCCCACCCCGAAGGCCTGACCGGCGACGACCGCCAAG
>CAYTJS010000073.1:0-13498 GCA_964438115.1 uncultured Iamiaceae bacterium | reverse complement strand
GTTGGTAGTATCGAAATATGGCGAAACGGAAGATCACCGTGACCGTCGACGAGGAACTGGTCGAGACCGCCCACACCCTCGGCGCCGAGTCCCTGTCCTCGGTGGTCAACCAGGCCCTCGCCCAGGAGGTGGACCGTCGCGCCCGGGCGGCGGCCCTGGGCCGGTTGCTCGCCGACTGGGAGACGCGCCTCGGCCCGGTCGACGCCGAGGCGACGGCGTGGGCGGTGGCGGCCTTCGACGACCTCGACGGGGTCGACGGGGATCGGTCCGCCGAGCCCGGTCGTGCGCCCGACCGTCGACCGGGGGCGGTGTGAGCGGTCAAGGGGTCACCGGCCCGCTGCCGCTGGTCCTCGACGCCGCGGGGTTGTCCGCCCTGACCGAGCCCCGTCCGCCCGATCGGCTGCGGGCCCTGTTGGCCGAGGCCCACCAGCGTGGTCGCGAGGTCCTGGCCCCGACCCTCGCCTGCGCCGAGGTGGCTCGCGGGCCGGGCCGCACCCGGGCCCTGGAGGCGGCGCTCTCCCGACACGACGACGCGCGGGGCGAGCGGCCGCCGATCCGCCTCGGGGACACGGACTTCGCGCTGGCCCGCCAGGTCGGCACCATCCTCGAGGCGGCGCAGGCGCCGACGGCCGAGGTCGTCCACGCCCACGTGGTGGCCGTGTGTGTCCCCCACGGCGGTGGCCTGGTCGTGACCTCGGACCCGAGCGACCTCGCCGCGCTCGCGGCCGTGGTGCCCGCCGTCCGGGTGCGCACGGTCGCCATCTGAGCCGGGACGACCCGCCTGGCCGCGAACCGCCCCGACGCCTGACCGCTACCCTCGGCCGCTGACACCCGTGTCAGGTTTCCAGGGGGGATCGCCATGACCGCCACCGACATCGACGCCGCCGCCGACGACTACGACCCGTTCCAGGCCTTCAACGAGGCGACCGGCGCGGGTGGCGAGGTCACGCCCTACCCCGACTTCGTGGCCCTGCGCCGCGACACCCCGGTGTCGAAGATGGACCTGCGCGAGCTCATGGGGCTCGGCGAGGACGACCCCGAGCCCGAGCAGGGGGTGTGGACGGTCAACAGCTTCGAGACGGTCCAGGCCGTCCTGCGTGACGGCGAGTCGTTCTCCTCCGCCGGCTACGCCGAGGTGATGGGTGCCGTGTTCGGTCACTCGATCCTCGAGATGGACGAGCCCGAGCACCACACCTACCGGGGCCTCATCCAGCAGGCCTTCACCCGCAAGGCCATGGAGCGCCTGGAGCGCGACGTCATCGGCCCGGTCGTGCACCGGCTCATCGATGCCTTCGTGGACGACGGCCGGGCCGACCTGGTCCGCCGGCTGACCTTCCCCTTCCCGTTCGAGGTCATCGCCGACCAGCTCGTCCTGCCCGAGGATGACAAGCCCCGCTTCCATCGCCTGGCTACCGAGCTCATCAGTGTGCAGGTCGACATGGACCGGGCCCTGGCCGCCAGCCAGGCGCTGTACGACTACTTCTCCGGGATCATCGCCCGCCGCCGGGCCGAGCCCGCCGAGGACCTGGTGTCGGTGCTGGCCCAGGCCGAGCTGGACGGCCAGCAGCTCACCGACGACGAGATCATCGCCTTCCTCCGCCTCCTGCTCTCGGCCGGGGCCGAGACGACCTACCGCTCGTCGAGCAACCTGCTCTTCGGCCTGCTGACCCATCCCGACCAGCTCGCCGCCGTGGCGGCCGACCGGTCCCTGCTGCCCCAGGCCATCGAGGAGGCGCTGCGCTGGGAGGCGCCGCTGCTCACCATCCTGCGCACGGCGACCCGCGACATCGAGATCGGCGGGCAGCAGATCAAGGCCGGCGATTCGGTGGTCATCAACATCGGCGGGGCCAACCACGACGAGGCCCGCTGGGACGACCCCGAGACCTTCGACATCTTCCGGGAGCAGCAGCCTCACATCGCCTTCGCCAGCGGCGTGCACATGTGTCTGGGCATCCACCTGGCCCGCATGGAGACGATGGTCGTGATGAACGCCGTGCTCGACCGGCTGCCCGGCCTGCGCCTCGACCCCGACGCCGAGCGCCCCTACATCACCGGGATGATCTTCCGGGCCCCACCGGCCCTCCCTGTCGTCTGGGGCTGAGGATCGGGCAGGCTGGGGCGATGACGACCCCCGAGGCCGGCTCCGAGGACCCCGCCGAGGCGACGGCCCGCCTCCAGCTCTCGCCTCTGCACCGCCACCTGGGGCTGCGGGCCACCCGCATCGACAAGGAGGTGGCGATCCTCGAGCTGCCCATCCATCCCAACGCCTTCGGGGGGACGGGCAACCTCCACGGCGGCGCCCTGGCCACGCTCATCGACGTGGCCTCGGCCATGGCCGCCGTGCGCCACAACCCGTTCGACTTCGAGACCCACAGCCTGGTCACCGCCGACCTGCACGTCCGGTACCTGGGCCGACCCTCCGGGGGTGACGCGGTACGGGCCGAGGCCCGGGTGGTGCGCTCGGGTCGCATGCTGATCGTGGTCGAGACCAAGGTGCTCGACGAGACCGACCGCATCCTCGCCACCGGCGACTTCTCGGCCATGCTGGTCGAGCGCCGCGCCCCCCTCCTCCCCGGTGCCGACCTCACCGATCCCCAGGGCCCCGAGGTCTGACACCCCTCCTGATGGAGGAAACAGGGACCGGATTCCGGACCGCCTTTCCTCCATCACGGATCAGTCGGGGGCGCCCTGCTCGGTGGGGTCGGGGGCGCGGAGGGCGGGGCGCTGGGCCTTGGTGACGATGCCGCCGGTCATGGTGCCGGAGATCACCGGGCCGATGGCGGGGACGAGGGTCTCGCTGAAGCGCCACTGGGCCCGGCGCACGACCCGGGTGAGCATGGCCCGCATGGCCTGCTCGGCCATGCGCCGGTCGGTGGGGCGCGAGCCCAGTCCCGAGGCGCCGTAGAGGGCGCCGAGGTCGGTGGCGATGGTCTCGAGCGACGGCCGGCGAGCGGCGTGGCGGTACCGCTCCTGGCGGGCCGAGGCGGCCACGTAGACCTCGAAGAGTTCGGTCATGGCCGCCCCCACGACGGCCACGATGATCGGCGCCGTCGGGCCCGAGAGCAGGGAGGCGCCGGCGATGAACTGCTCGCCGAAGGCCAGGCCCCCGGCGCCGGCCACGCCGACGGCACGGTGCCCCCACGGCCCGAGGGGCAAGGGGTACGTGTGGCCCATGGCGATGGTCACCATCTGGCCCTGGGCCAGGACTCGCCGCAGCCGCACCCACAGGCTGTTGCGCCCGGCCTTGGTGCGCAGGGTGGCCTCGCCGTTGAGGGCCACGAAGTCGACCACCTCGGCGGCGATGGCGTCCCACAGGTCGGCGAAGCCGTCCCGCACCTCGGCGGGCAGGCGGTCGGAGCGGAAGACGGCCGGCGCCTTGTCGAAGCCGATCTGGGCGATCTGCTCGGCCGAGGCCACCTGCAGCAGGCGCTCGCGGCCCCAGCCCTTGGCCAGGCCCCCCAGCGCCTCGCGACCGAGGTCGATCAGGGCTCCCGGGTCCCCAGCCGTGGGGTCCTGGGACCGGTCGTCACGCCGCCGGAAGCGGTCGGGGAGGTTCGGGCTCACAGGAGGTGGTCCGCCACCGCCGCCCGGTGCTCCCGGGCGCCGCCGAAGAGGAGGTCGCCGGTCATGGCCCGCTTCACCCACAGGTGCCGGTCGTGCTCCCACGTGTAGGCGATGCCGCCGAGGAGCTGGATGCCCTCGGCGGCGACGAAGCGCTGGGCGTCGCCGACGGCGGCCTTGGCCATCGCCGTCGCCTCGTGGCGGCGGTCGTCGTCCTCGGCGATGCAGGCGGCGGCGAAGTGGGCCACGGCCCGGGCCCGTTCGAGGGCGATGTAGCAGTCCGCCAGCCGGTGCTTCACCGCCTGGAAGCTGCCGATGGGCATGCCGAACTGCTCACGGACCTTGGCGTACTCCAGGGTCGACTCGAAGATGGCGTCGCCCACGCCGAGGGTCTCGAGGGCGAAGGCGACCGTCGCCTCCTCGAGGGCCCGCCTGGCGGCGGCCGCCCCGCCCCGGGTCAGGACCCGCTCGGCGGGCACGGGCACGGCGTCGAAGCGGAGGTGGCCGGCGGGCCGGGTCTTGTCGAGCGGGTCGATGGCCTCGACGGTGACCGCGGCCGAGGCCACGACGGCCACGGCGATCTCCCCGTCGAGACGGGCGACCACGGCCACCTCGTCGGCGTCGGGGCCGAGGACGTGGTGCTTGGTGCCGTCGAGCACGAACCCGTCACCGTCGGCCCGCAGGGTCGCCGCCACGGCGTCGAGGCGCCAGCCGCCGGGGACCTCGGCCAGGGCGAGGGTCCCCGACGTGCCGGCGACGACGGCGCCGAGCAGGGCGGCCCGCTGGGCGTCGTCGCCGAACTCCCGCACGAAGGGCACGTACTGGCTCACGGTCGTCAGCAGGGGGCCGGGGGCCAGGGCCCGACCCAGCTCCTCGGCCAGCACCGCCAGCTCGACCATCCCGTAGCCGATGCCGCCGTCGGCCTCGGGCACCGTCAGCGCCGGCCAGTCGAGGGCGCACTCGGTGGCCCACAGGGCATGGGCGCTGCCCTCACCCTCGACGATCGAGCGGGGCAGGGCCGGCGGGCACTCCTTGGCCAGCACCGACCGGATGGTCGCCCGCAGCTCCTCCTGCTCGACGGTGAAGGACAGGTGCACGCCGCCGAAGCTAGTTGCCCTCCCACCCCACCCGAACTTGCGTCGCTCACACCACGGATCCGTGGTGTGGCTGACGCAAGTTCGGGTCAGGTGGGGGTGACGAGGGCGGCGAGGGCGCGGCGGTCGAGCTTCTCGGCGGCGGTGAGGGGGAGGGCGTCGGCGGCCAGGACGGCCTCGGGCAGCTTGTGGGCCGCCAGGCGGTCGCCGGCGAAGGCCCGGAGCTCGTCGACCGTGGGGGCCACGGCGCCCTCGGCGGGGACGACCACGGCCACGCCGACCTCGCCCATCACGTCGTCGGGGCGGGCGGCGACGGCCACCTCGGCCACCGCCGGGTGCTCGGCCAGGACCTGCTCGACCTCGGCGGGGTACACGTTGTACCCGCCCCGCACGTAGCGCTCCTTGGCCCGGCCGACCAGGCGCAGCCGGCCCTGGTCGTCGACGTAGCCCACGTCACCGGTGCGCACGGCGCCGTCGTCGGTGAACGCCTCCCGCGTGCCCTCCGGGTCGAGGTGGTAACCGACCATGGCGGCGGGGGAGCGGAGGCACACCTCGCCCTCCTCGCCGTCGGGGACCGGAGCCCCGTCGACCCGGATGGTCAGCTCGACGCCGGCGTGGGGCCGCCCCACGCTGACCTCGGCGTCCTCGGCGGGCGCGTCGAAGGCCGTGCCCAGGCCGATGCCCGCCTCGGTGCACGAGTAGCGCATCGACAGGACGGCGCCGAAGCGCTCGCGGGCCTCGCGCACCAGGCTCGCCGTGGCCGGGCCGCCCCCGATGACGATGGCCGCCACGCTGCTCACGTCGGTGGTGGCGAAGGCCGGGTCCCGCAGCATCAGGGCCAACTGGGTGGGGATGCCGCCGATGGCGCGCAGCCGCTCCCGCTCGACCAGGGCCAGGGCATCGGCCGCCCGCCACCGGTCGACGAGGTGGGTCGTGCTGCCGCGCCGCAGCACGCCGGGGAGCTTGGTCATCGGCCCGAGGTGGGCGAAGGAGGTCCCCGCCATGGTGGGTGCGCCGCCGCCCCAGCGGTCCCCCACGTCGATGTCGGTGATGGCCTGCAGCTGGCGGCCGGCGAACACCGCGCCCTTGGGCAGCCCCGTCGTCCCCGACGTGAAGACGATGGCCACCGGCCGGTCGGGGTCATCGGACAGGGGCGGCGGTGCCGCGCCCGGCGACCGCAGGCCGGCGAGGAGGTCGCCGGCCTCGACCGCCCGTTCGACCGTGACCACGTCGGCCACCGCCGGCGCCAGGTCCGGCGTGGCCACGACCAGGTCGGGTCCGGCCCGGGCCAGCACGGCCTCGCGCTCGGCCGCCGTCAGCCGGGCGTTGACCCCGGCGGTGGTCGCCCCGAGGCGGGCGGCCGCCAGGTAGCAGACCAGGTACTCCGGGATCGGGGGCAGCACGAGCGCCAGGACGTCACCCTCGGTCAGGCCCCGCTCGGCCAGGCCCACCGCCACCTCGTCGGCCAGGCGGTCGAGGTCGGCATAGGACAGCGCCCAGCCCTGGACGGCCACGTAGGCGGGGCGGCGGCCCCAGCGTCCGGCGGCGAGTCGTAGGGTCTCGGCCAGCATCAGCCCCGTCCCCCGATCGACCCGACACCATGGCCGCCGACCCGACCACCGACCAGCTCGACGACGCCCCCGCCGACGCCCCCACCGTCACGCGGGCCGAGCGCACCCGTCGGCGTCTGCTCGACGCCGCGCTGGCGGCGATCGACGAGCGGGGCTTCCACGCCACCCGGGTCGACGACATCGTGCACCACGCCGGAGTCTCGCACGGCGCCTTCTACCTGTACTTCGCCGACAAGCAGGACCTGTTCACCGTCCTGGCGGCCGAGGCGGTCGACGACATGGTCGCCCGCATCGGCGTCCTGGCGGCCGAGCACCCCCGGGGCCCGGCCCTGGTCGACTGGCTGGCCGACTTCGTGGACGGCTACCGGGTGCACGGGGCGGTCATCCGGGCCTGGATGGAGGACCACACCCGCGACCGGGACCTGCGCCGTCTGGCCGACGAGACCTTCACCCGGGTGGTGGTCGACCTGGACCGGGTCGTCGACACCACCGCCCTCGGCCCCCTGGGTCCGGTCGCCCTGGTCGCCCTGCTCGAGCGCTTCACCTACTTCGCCGTCTCCCGCGACCTGCCGGTCGACGAGCATGCCCTGGCGACCGTGGCCACCCTCGTCGAACGCGGCTTCCTCGACGACGGCGCCACCAGGTGAGCGTCGTCGGACGGCGGACCTTGGGTCGCCGTCGTTTCCTCGGTCTGGCCGGGGCCTCGCTGGCCCTTACCGCGTGCGGGCGGACCGAATCGGTCGAGTCGGCCGTCGATCGGCCCGTGGTGAACGGCGGCCGTTGGGCCATGCCGGGTGAAGAGGCGCCCCACGAGGCCACCTGGATGGCCTTCCCGTCGTCGACGGCCATCTGGGGAGCGTCGCTTCCCGCTGTCCAAGAGGTGATCGCGGCGTTGGCCCTGACGGTGGCCGCGTTCGAGCCGGTCCGCCTCCTCGCTCGCCCGGAGGCCCGGGCCCGTGTCGGCGCACTGGTGGGCGGGGAGGTCGAGGTCCTCGACGCCCCCGTCGACGATCTGTGGGCCCGCGACACCCTGCCCCTGTTCCTGCTGGCCGGCGACCCCGCCGACGATGAGCCGCTCGCCGCGGCCCGGCTGCGGTTCAACGGCTGGGGTGGGGCGCAGCGCCACCGTGGGGACCGGCAACTGGCGGCCCTGGTGGCCGAGCACCTCGGCGTGCGCGACCCGGGGGTGACGGGCGAGGGCGGCGGGATCGAGGTGGACGGGGCCGGTACGGCCCTTGCTGCTCGGTCGAGCTGGGACGACCCGGACCGGAACCCGGGCTGGGGTGGGGCCGAGCTGACCATGGTCCTCGCCGACCTCCTCGGGGTCGACAACCTGCTCTGGGTCGACGGCATCGCCGGGGCCGACATCACCGACGGCCACATCGACACGCTGGCCCGGTTCGCCGGGGATGCCGCCATCGTGCACGAGCGCGTGGGCTACCACGAGCCGGGCGAGACCTGGTTCGAGGTGGCCGCCGCCACCGAGCGACAGCTCCGGGGCCTGATCCGCGACGAATCGCTGAACCGTGAGCTGGTCACCCTGGTGCAGCCGTCGGTGGTCGGCGGTGGGCCCGACTTCCTCAGCTCCTACCTCAACCACTACGTCTGCAATGGCGCCGTCATCGTGCCCGAGTTCGGTGACCGGGAGGCCGATGCCGCGGCGGCATCGACCATTGCCGATCTCCACCCCGGACGATCGGTGGTGACCCTCCGTATCGACGCCGTGGCGGCCGGCGGCGGAGGCATCCACTGCGCCACGCAGCAGCAGCCGTCGGGCGCCGCCTCCTAGTCGCCGTGGAGGTGTTGGGCGAGGTAGTTCTCCTCGCCGACGATGGCGATCGCCTCCAGCTGGGTCTCGGCCCAGTCGGCGTGCTCCTCCTCCTCGACGAGGAGGCGCTCGAACAGCTCGCGGGTGCCGTTGTCGCCCTTCTCGCGGGCCAGGGCCACGCCCCGGTTGTAGCGCTCGATGGCCTCCCGCTCGAGGTCCAGGGCGAGCTGGAGCTTCTCGACCGCCGTCTCGCCGATGCGGACGGGGCCGAGGCGCTGGTAGTTGGGGATGCCCTCGAGGTACAGGATGCGGTCGGTCACCGCCTCGGCGTCCCTCATCTCGTCGATGGAGGCGTCGCGGAAATGGCGGGCCAGGCGGGCCAGACCCCAGTTCTCGAGCATCTTGGCGTCGAGGAAGTACTGGTTGACCGCGGTCAGCTCGGCCGTGAGGACCTCGTTCAGCAGCTCGATGATGTCGGGATCGCCGTGCACGGGGTCAGCCTCTCAGGCGCTGGTGGCCAGGGGTCGGAGGGTGACGGGGGACTCGACCGGTGCGCCGGCGGCCTCCATCACGGCGTGGACCAGGTCGATGCAGGTGCCACAACGACTGGCGGCACCGGTGAGCAGGGCCACCTCGCCGGCCGTGCGGGCGCCGGCTTTGACGGCCTTGCGCACCTGGCGGTCGGTGACGGCCCGGCAGCCGCAGACGTACACCTCAGCCCACCTCGACCGGGTCACGTTCGTCGGGACGGGGGCGGTGCACCACCGACGGGACGCCGGCGGCGACCAGCTCGGAGGCCACGTCGAAGGGGACCGTGAGGGTCACCGGGCGGTGTTGACCGACGCCGGCCACCTGGGCCCGGGGCGTCGCCCCCGACAGGTCGATGCGCACGTAGGCGACCCGGCGCAGGCCCAGCCCGGCGAGTCGTGCACCCTTGTCCACGTCCGTTAGGTAACCCGAACATCACGGCGAGGTCAAGTCGCGACGGTGCCAGGACGCATCGGTCGGGCGCCGCTACGGTCCGCCGCCGTGCGCCTTCTCCTGGCCCTGGGCCTGGTCGTGGCCGGGCTGACCGCCTGTGGCGGCGGCGACGACCCGGCCACCGTTCCGCCCGACGAGTGGGCCGCCACGGTCTGCGCGGCGGTGGGGGAGGCCGTCGGCGGCCTGGAGGAGGCCCTGGGGGTGATCGACCAGCTCCCGGACGACGTCGCCGCCGACGACCCGCTCGGCGCCGGGCAGGCGGCCATCCTCCGTGATGCGTTCGCCGCCCTCCCCGTGTACGTGGACGAGTACCTGGCGGTGGTCGAGGCCACACCGGCGCCCGACACCGCCGACGGCGCCGCCTTCCGCGACGAGCTCCTCGCCGACCTCGAGGCCTCGGGCCGGATCTTCGCCCGGGCGGCCCTGGCCGCCGAGGAGGTCGACGCCGACACCACGGTGGCCGACTTCTTCACCCGGGCCCAGGGCTTCGCCCGCTTCCCCGAGGCCTTCGCCGCCGCCGACCTCACCTACGACGACCCGCCGCCGGGCGTGGCCGAGGCCCTGGCCGCCGAGTCCACCTGCGACACGACCCAGGGCCGGATCGCCACCGTCCTGGGCTGAGGCGGCCGTGGGTGGCGGGGCCTACTGGATGGCGCCGGCGCCGCGGAGGCGACCGATCTCGCGGTCGGTGAGGCCGAGCAACTCGGTCAGGACCTCGTCGGTGTGCTGGCCGAGCAAGGGGCTGGGCCGCTCGTAGCCACACGGCGCGCCGCTCACCCGGATGCCGTTGCGCTCGTACTCGCCAGGGCCGAGCACCGGGTGGTCGAGGGCCACGAAGTGGCCCCGGGTGCGCAGCTGCGGGTCGGCGGCGGCGTCGCCGAAGTCGGCGACGGGCACGGCCTCGACCCCGGTGGCCTGGAGGCGGGCGGCCAGGTCCTCGGCGTCCTGGTCGGCGGTCCAGGCCGCCACCGCTGCCTCGACCGCGTCGACATCGGCCAGCCGGCCCTCGAGGGTGGCCCACCGGGGCCGGACCAGTCCGGCGATGGCGGCCAGGTTGGCCCACGCCGGCTCGCTGCGGACGGCGATGGCGATCCAGCGGTCCTCGCCCCGGGCGGGGAAGACCCCGTGGGGCACGCACCCCGGCGCCCGGTTGCCCATGCGGGCCTTGGCCCCGCCGGTCACCTGGTAGTCGATGAGCCAGGGCGACAGCGCGTAGATTCCCGCCTCGACCTGGCTCAGGTCGAGATGGGCCCCCCGGCCGGTGCGGCGGCGCCGGAGGAGGGCGGCGGCCAGGGCGGCCGCGCTGAAGCGGGGCGCCAGCGAGTCGGTGATGGTCCCGAAGGGCCCGACGGGCTCGCGGTCGGGCCAGCCGGTGAGGAAGTTGAAGCCGGCCAGGGCCGAGCCCTGCCCGCCGAAGCCGGGGTAGTCGCGGTGGGGCCCGGTCTGGCCGTTGAGGCAGGCCGAGAGCATGACGAGGTCGGGCTTGTGGGCGACGAGGTCGTCGTAGGCCAGCCCCAGCCCCCGCATGGCCCGCGGGGCGAAGTTCTCGGCCACGGCGTCGCTGTGGCCCACCAGCTCGATGGCCAGCTCGCGCCCCTCGGGGTGCTTCAGGTCGATGGCCACGCTGCGCTTGTCGGGGTTGAGGGCGTCGAAGAGCGGCGACCGCTCCAGCCGGTCGGGGCCCCCGCCGCCCACGCCGTAGCCCCGCAGGAAGTCGGGCCGGGTGCGGCTCTCGACCCGGATGACGTCGGCCCCGTGCTCGGCGAAGTAGCGGGTGGCGATGGGTCCGGCCGCCCCGGCGCCGAACTCGAGGATGCGGGTGCCCTGCCAGGCCCCGACGTTGGGCGGCGTGGCCGGGGTCGGGGCGGGGGCGGCGGTGGGCTCGGGGCCGTCGTGCACGTGGACGAAGCCGAGGGGCGCGGCCGCCACCCCGGCCAGGGGACCGAGCAGGCCCCGGGCGGCGAGCTGCTCGGAGGCCAACAGCTCACGGGGCGAGTTGATGGGTGCCAGCATCAGGTTGGTCTCGCAGGCCAGGGCGTAGAGCTCGGCCATGGTCTTGGTGGCGAACCAGGCGCCCACGGCCTCCTCGATGGCGGCCAGCTCGTCGTCGGCCACCGACGTGTGGTCGTAGGCGGCCCAGTCCCGGCCGGTGAGGGCGGGGTCGTCCACCAGGGCGGCCAGGGTCTCGAGGCTGGGGATGCGGGCCTTGCCGCCCCGGAGCCCGAAGCTCACGAAGCCGTCGGCGCAGGGCCAGATCTCCCGGGTCCGGCCGATGTTGGCCCCCCGCCGGCGGCCGCGGTCATGCTCGCGGGCGAAGCGGCCGGCGGCGCCCATGTTGGCCACCATCACGCACTCCTGGATGGCGACGTCCACCTGGTGGGGGCCACCCGCGGCGAGGGCCGTGAGGGCGGCGAAGGCGGCCTCCGGACCGACGTGGGCGTAGGCCACCGGCTCGGCGCAGCGCACCGGCGGCCGGTCGGGGTCACCGGTGGCGAAGAGGTTGCCGGTGGCGGCCAGGATCGACAGGTCACCGGCCTGCCAGCCGGCCCGGGGTCCGGTCAGGCCGAAGGGGGTGATGTGGACCCACACGGCCTGCGGCGCCCGACCGGTCTCGATCCCGTGCCCGGCGGTGCCGAGGACCACGTCGGCCGCGGCCAGCAGCTCGTCCACCGCGGGGTCGTCGGGCTCGGCCACCAGGATCGTGGAGCGGGCCGTCCAGGCGGCGTGGCGGTGGGGGGAGCGAGCCAGCTCGTCGCCCTCGGGCCGCTCGATCCGGGTGACCTCGGCCCCCAGGTCGGCCAGCACGCGGGCCGCCAGCGCGCCCGCCTCCCCGGTCAGGTCGACGACCCGCAGCCCCTCCAGCACGGCGCCATGGTGGCATGCGGCCCCGGCCCGACGGGACCGACACCCCGACCCGAGAAAGCTGACACGGGCGTCAGGTAAGGTGCGCGGCGCCGGACCCGGGAGGACGTCGATGGGCACCTACGAGCTGATCTCCGCCGATGCGCACATCCTGGAGCCGCCCGGGATCTGGGAGCGGTGGCTGCCCGAGAAGTACCAGGGCCGGGCGCCGCAGCTCGTGAAGGACAGCGAGGGCGGTGACGCCTGGCTCTTCGCCGGGGCCACCGAGCCCGACCCCATCGGCCTGACGGCGACCCCCGGCATGGCCTGGACCGACTTCCGCTGGAAGGGGATCACCTACGACGAGGCCCGGCCCGGCTGCTACGACGGCGCCGCCCGCCTCGAGGACATGACCACCGACGGCGTCGGGGTCGAGGTCATCTTCCCGCCCCAGCGCACCATCAGCCACTTCCTCGGCGACGAGGACGACGACTTCGTGCTGGCCGGGGTCGAGGCCTACAACAACTTCCTCTTCGACGAGTTCTGCGCCCCCGACCCGTCCCGCCTGGTGGGCATGGCCCAGATCCCGAGCCTGGGCATCGACACGGCGATCGACACCCTGCGCAAGGCGAAGGCCCGCGGGGCCAAGGGCGTGGTCATCTCCAATTGGCCGTCGGGCCACGACGCCATCACCGAGGACGACGACGCCTTCTGGGCCGCCGCCGTCGACGAGGGCCTGCCCGTCACCATCCACATCAGCCTGACCTCGCGGGCCGCCCGCCAGCGCGCCCGGAAGGCGGCGGCCAAGGGCGGGCGCAGCCTCTACGGCGGGGCCAAGCCGCTGGCCGGGGCCAAGGCCGCCGCCGGCCTGGCCGGGGTGTTCTCGGTGGTGCCCAGCACCATCGGCCAGCTCATCTACACGGGGACCTTCCAGAAGTTCCCCGAGCTGCACGTGTCGATGATCGAGACGGGCGTGGGCTGGATCCCGCACTTCCTCGAGCAGATGGACGACCGGTACTGGCGCAACCGGGCGTGGAGCGGCGTGCCCATCACCGAGCCGCCCTCGTACTACTGGTACCGCAACATGTCGGCCAGCTTCATCGTGGACCGGCCCGGCATCGACCAGCGCCACGCCGTGGGCATCGACAACCTGATGTGGTCGACCGACTACCCGCACCACGGCAACGACTGGCCGTACTCCCGCAAGGTGGTCAACGACACCATGGGCCACCTGCCCGGCGCCGAGAAGGCCAAGATCTGCGCGGGCAACGCCGCCCGCATCTTCGGGCTCGACGAGCCCGCCTAGACCGACGGGTCCACAGGGGGGACCGATGGACATCGACGACCTGATCCTCGTGTCGGTGGACGACCACGTGGTCGAGCCGCCCGGCATGTTCGACCAGCACCTGCCCGAGCGCTACCGCGACCTGGCGCCGCGCCTGATCCAGAACGAGGCGGGCAACGACGTCTGGTTCTACGAGGGCCAGGAGCTGCCCAACATCGGCCTGAACGCCGTGGCCGGCCGCCCGCCCGCCGAGTACGGCATCGACCCGACGTCCTTCGCCGAGATGCGCGACGGCTGCTACGACATCGCCGCCCGCCTCGACGACATGAACGCCAACGGCGTGCTCGGGTCGATGTGCTTCCCGTCGTTCCCGCAGTTCTGCGGCCAGCTCTTCGCC
>CAYTJS010000072.1:4631-13546 GCA_964438115.1 uncultured Iamiaceae bacterium | reverse complement strand
CGCCGCCCCGGTGCTGGCCCTCCGGGTCGACATCGGTGCCGCCGCCGCCCTGGTGCTGCTGGTGTCGGTCTACGACATGGGGGACTTCCTCGTCGGCTCGGGCTCGAAGAACGCCGTCGAGGGCCCCTTCGCCGGCATCGTCGCCGTGGCCGTCTTCACCTTCGCCATGTGGGTGGTCACCTTCGTCCCCTTCAAGGAGGACGCCCTGCTCACCTTCGGGGCCGTGGTGGCGGTGGCGGCGCCGCTGGGTCAGTTGGCGGGCTCGGCCATCCTGCCCCGCTCCGACGCCCGGGCCCCGGCCCTGCGCCGGCTCGACTCGCTCCTCCTGGCCGGCCCCGCCTGGGTCGTCACCCTCTGGCGCTACCTCGAGATCCTCTAGGACGCTGCTGAGTCCCGCCGTCGTGCGAGTCCTCGTGCGGATCGAGGCCGAACTCGTTCTCGCCGACGCCGAGGTCCACGCCCCCAAGGCCGTCGGCACGTTCGTCGGCGACACGACCAAGCTGCCGCCCCGTGATCTCCCGTCGTGATGGAGGCCTGAGACTCAACTCCGGTGGGTGATGAAGCGCACGGTGTCCCGCAGGGCCGGTTGCGTCGTCGAGAGGGCCGTGAGCGTCCGAGCCTGCTGGAAACCGCGGGGCGCCGTGTTCCGCACCTGGACGACGATCCGGACGAGATAGGACGCTCCGGGGGCGAGCAGGGGAGTCCGGAAGGTGCCGCTGGTGACACCCGGCGTGATGGCGTTGCCGTCGGGCCGCCGGTACACGACGACGGCGCGGTTCGTGGTCCCCTGACCCCGGAGCCGGACGCGCTCGGCGAAGGGGGCGTCGTTCTGGATCGAGGCGTAGTAGGTCACCGTCTGGCCGACCCGAGCGGCGCCGTGGCGGGTCTGGCCGGCGCCGCTGGTGTTGAAGACGTCGTTGCCCACCAGGGGGCCGGTACCGCGGCGGATCCGCCCATCCGGCCGCGCCCGGCCGGTGCGTTCGACCGCGCCGATGTCGCAGGGGCCACCGGCGGGATCCGGTCGGTCCTGGCCGCGCTGGTCGAGGACGATCCCCGCGCCGCCGCCGTCCTGGCAGTTGCCGTTCGGGATGGCGTCGACGAGGGGAGAACCAGCGATCGGTTCCTTTGTTGCGGTGGGTCCTCCGTTGTCCCTGAGCGCACCGAGGCCGGGGCCCACCCCGACGTGCACCTCGGACCCAGGCAGCCCGCAGGAGTTGTCGTCGGCGAAGTTGAAGCCTTCCGAGGTGGCGGGGTTGGCGCAGTTGGACCCGTTCCGGGGGCGGGCCACCACGGAGCCGAACGCGGTGATCATGGGGGCATCCAGATTGAGGCCCTCGTTGGCGACGACGGTCGCGTACGCGAGGGCGATCGTGCCGTCGCTGGCCAGGCCGGCCCCCCCGTTGCCGCTGACCGTGGAGTTGACGACGGTGACGTCGCCGGAGGCCGAGATGCCATTGGCCTGGTTTCCACTCACCGTCGAGTTCCGGATCTCCACGGTGCTCCCACCACCGATGCCCGCGTCTCCGTCCGTCGTGTTGTTCGACACGGTCGAGTCGATGATCTCGATGGGGCCGCCCGTGGCGATCGCCGAGGGCTTCTCGCTGGAGTTGAACGCGACACCTGTGTTGCCGGTGACCGTCGTTCGGGTCAGGGAGATGGAGGTGCTGCTCGCCATGGCGCTCCCGAAACCGGTGGCCGAGTTGCCGGTGAAGGTCGAATCGGTGATCACCAGCGGACCGCCGTCGGACGCGACGCCACCCCCAGCGGAGCCGTTGGGGCCACCGGTGTTGCCGGTGATGACCGAGTTCTCGATGGTCAGGCCCGACTCCGTGGTGAGGATGCCCGAGCCGTTGCTGTCGATCGCGTGACCACCGGTGATCGTGATGTTCCGGACGGTCAAGGCTCCCGACCCGGTCGAGCGCAGGACGCCGTGGTCACCCGATGTGCACTCGTTGGCGAGGGTGAAGCCGTGGCCCTCCACGACGATCGGCGTCGTGCTGTTGCGGAGCGGGGTCGTCCCGCCTGCGCAGGTGAGGATGATGTCGGCGTCGAGGTCGATCTGCGTCGTGCCGATGCTGGACCACGCCGTGCGGAAGGTGAACTCGTCACTGATCCCGCCGCTTTCGGGAGTCGGCGTCGCCGCCGAGACTTCGACGCCGATCACCGCGGTGAGGACCAATGCGAGGATGACGGGTGTGAGTCGCCGCGCTGGCAGTGGTCCCATGGGACGTCCTCCTTCTTCGACACGAAGGCTAGCGAACGGTCCGGTGGTCATGGGGCAGGTGGGCGATCGAGCGTTGCGGACCCGGTTTCGGCCGGCGGAGGAGACGGCCAAGGGCTTCTTCGGCATGGTCGTCACCGCCCACTGTTGGGACGAGCGCTTCGCCACCTGCCGCCTCGCCCGGGGCCCGCGGGATGGAGCTGTGCTGGGGCGTGTTGCTGGGCATCGCACCTGTCGGCGAGCCCTGGACCCGGCCCCGGTTCTGTCCCGAGCATGGTCGCCGGTCCCGGGTCGACGGCTCCGGCGACGGGAAAGGTCACCGTAGCCCTGCCTCGGCGTGGTCGAGGGGCGGGACCTTCGGCCCTGGTGCCCTGGTGGGCTAAGTTCCGCTCCGTCATCGAGGGAGCAGAGGGAGCAAGGACACCCCATGGAGATCTTCAGCAACTTCGGGGACCCCGGCGGCGGCGCCGAGATCCTCGGTCGGTACCTGCACGTGCTGGCGGGCATCACCTGGATCGGGATGCTCTACTACTTCAACTTCGTCCAGACCCCGGCCTTCGCCGAGGTCAGCGACGCCACCCGGTCCGAGGCCATGCGCCACATCACGTGGCGGGCCCTCTGGTGGTTCCGCTTCGGCGCCCTGCTGACCTTCCTGTCGGGCGTGTGGATCCTGGGCGTGCAGAAGCTGCTGGGCCCGGACTTCGACCTGTTCTGGAAGACCCCCAACGGCACCTCCATCGCCATCGGGGCCACCTTCGCCACGGTCATGTTCCTGAACGTGTGGCTGGTCATCTGGCCCGCCCAGCAGATCGTGATCGGCTCGGCCCGCACGGTGGCCGACGGCGGTGAGGCCGACCCCAACGCCGCCGGCGCCGCCAAGCGGGCCGCCCGGGCCTCGCGGGCCAACACCTTCTTCTCCATCCCGATGCTGTGGTTCATGGTCTTCACCAGCCACTTCTCGGGCGCCTACCAGGGGGCGGCGGGCGACACCACGCCCTTCGTGCTCACCCTGCTGCTGGCCTTCGTCATCCTGCTGGTGGCCGAGCTGACCGCCCTGGGCAAGATCGGCGGCTACGACAGCGCGCTGGCCAAGTCGATGTTCGACAGCCACCGCAACACCATCAAGTGGGGCCTGGGCGCCTGGTTGGTGATCTGGATCATCGGCTTCGAGGTGATCATCGGCTGACCGGGGTCGGGGGCGTACGCTCGACGGTGTGCCCGCGCACCTCGACGAGCTGCTCGCCCCCGACCTGCTGGCCGACCTGACCCGTCGGCCCCTCGACGAGGTCCGGGCCCTGCGCGACGACGCCCAAGCCGTCGAGGGCGGCCTCTCCTACGTCCGCCGGGTGGTGCACGGCCGCCTCGACATCGTCGGTGCCGAGCTCACCCGCCGCCGCGAGGGCGGCGACCCCGCCGACGTGTCCGATCTGGTGGCCCGCCTGCCCGAGCTGCTGGCCGACCCCGACCGCGGCGACCGCCCGCCCCGCTCGCCCCGGGCCCTCGACCTGGCCACCGTGCCCGAGGAGCTGGCCGCCGAGCTGGACGAGATCGCCCACGTGGACGACCTGGGCGACCTGCGCGAGACCGACACCGACGAGCTGGAGGCGGTCACCACCCGCCTGCTCGAGTTCGAGCGGGTGGTGTCGGCGCGCCGCCGGGCCGTCCAGGAGCGCCTCGACGCCCTCCAGGCCGAGATCGCCCGCCGCTACCGCGACGGCGAGGCCTCCGTCGACGGCCTGCTGGGCTGACTCCCGACCATGGCCGCCGACGACCAGCCCGCGGGTGAGGACCCCCTCGCCCCCGACGGCCGCAGCGCCGAGCTCAAGGGCGAGCTGGAGTCGCGGTGGCGGGACCTGGGTGAGTTCATCCGCGAGCAGCGCAACCTGGGCGAGCTGTCCCTGCGCAAGCTCTCCGAGCAGGCGGGGGTGTCCAACCCCTACCTGAGCCAGATCGAGCGGGGCCTGCGCCGGCCGTCGGCGGAGATCCTGCGCCAGATCGCCCGGGCCCTCGAGATCTCCTCCGAGGAGCTCTACGTGCGGGCCGGGATCCTCGACGAGCGCGAGGAGCGCCCCGACCTGGTGGCCGAGATCCGCCGCCAGGACGACCTCACCGAGGACCAGAAGAAGACCCTGATCCACATCTACGAGTCGTTCCGGCGGGAGAACGGCCTCGACGACCAGGGGTGAGGGCCCCCGACCGGGAATCCCCGGGGCGGGCGCGGCGTTGGACCGCACCGTGACTCGCGTCGGCGTGCTCTCGCTGCACACCTCGCCGCTCGCCCAGCCCGGCTCGGGCGACAGCGGGGGGATGAACGTCTACGTGCGCGAACTGGTGGCCGCCCTGGCCCAGGCCGGCGTGGACGGCACCGTCTTCGTCCGCCGGGCCGACCCCGACACCCCCGAGGTGGTCGACGTCGAGCCCGGGTTCCGGGTGGTCCAGGTGGCGGCGGGTGACCTCGACCTGCCCAAGGAGGACCTGCCGGCCACCATCGAGGCCTTCGCCGACGGCGTGGCCGACTGGCTGGTCGACCACCCCGTCGACGTGCTCCACGCCAACTACTGGCTCTCGGCCGAGGCCGGCCACCTCCTGAAGCACCGCCTGGGCCTGCCCCTGGTCAGCACCTTCCACACCCTGGCCCGGGTCAAGGCCGAGAACGGTGATCCCGAGCCCGAGCGCCGGGCCGAGAGCGAGGCCTCGGTCATCGGCTGTTCCGACGCCGTGTGCGCCAACTCGGCCACCGAGGAGCGCCAGCTCGTCCACCTCTACGACGCCCCCGCCGAGCGCATCGAGATCGTGGCCCCCGGCGTCGACCACGCCTTCTTCTCGCCCGGCGACCAGCGGGGCGCCCGCAGCGCCCTGGGCCTGGGCGAAGAGCCGGTCCTGCTCTTCGTCGGGCGCATCCAGCCCCTCAAGCGCCTGGGCGTGGCCGTCGAGGCCCTGGCCCGCTCGGCCCACGGCAACGCCACCCTGGCCGTGGTGGGTGGGGCCTCGGGCCGCCAGGGCGCCGCCGAGCTCGACCGGGTCCGGGCCCTGGCCGCCGACCTGGGGGTGGCCGACCGCATCCGCTGGGAGCCCCCGGTGCCCCACCACCTGCTCTCCACCTGGTACCGGGCCGCCGACGTGGCCCTGGTCCCCAGCCGCTCGGAGTCCTTCGGCCTCGTGGCCCTCGAGGCCGCCGCCTGCGGCCTGCCCGTGGTGGCCGCCGCCGTGGGGGGGCTGCGCTCCATCGTCGAGCACGGCCGCACCGGTTTCCTCGTCGACGGCGGCGACCCCTCGGTCTACGCCGCGTACGTGGACGAGGTCCTGGCCGGCCCCGGCCTGGCCGCCGAGCTGGGGCGGGCCGCCGCCGAGGGGGCCCGGGCCTACACGTGGTCGACCACGGCCGGCCGCCTGCGGCGCCTCTACGCCGACCTGGCCACCCGCGCCCCGGTCCTCTGCTGAGCCCGGTGGCCGACCCCGACGAGCTGCCGCCGCTCGACCCCACCACCCTCGACGCCGTCGAGGCCCGCATCGACGCCTGGTTCCGGGCCCAGGCCGCCGACCACCCCGTGGTCGAGGCCGTCGATCGGGGCGAGCCCGGTTCGCGGCGGTGGTACGTGCGGGTGCGGGGCGAGGAGAAGGACGTCTTCACCCTCTGGTTCACGCTCGGCCAGCGCACCCTGCAGTACGAGACCTACGTCATGCCCGCCCCCGAGGAGGACCACGCCCGCTTCCACGAGCACCTGCTCGTGCGCAACCGGGGCCTGTACGGCTGGCACTTCGCCATCGGCGAGGAGGAGGCCGTCTTCCTGGTCGGGGCCGTCGACGTGGCCCCGCTGGTGGCCGCCGACCACCTCGAGGCCACCCTCGACCGCCTGGTCGGCTCGGGCTGGGCCTACGTCGAGCAGTGCTTCCGGCCCGCCCTGCGCATCGGGTTCGCGTCGCGGTTCCGCTGACCGGTCCGTTGGCGAACTTTCATTGCATTCCATGATGTCTCAGGGCTACGGTCGGGCCAGGTCCGGTGTGCCCCGACCCGTCAGACCGTCGGGGAAGCGGGGATGACGACGAGCGGCGCACCGGACCCGGCGGGCGGGGCCGCGGTGGCCGACCGACCCCCGCTGTGGCTCATCTACTCGATCACCGTCACGGGGATCCTGCTCAACACGGTGGTCAACGCCGGGGTGCCCGACGTCCTGGCCGCCTTCGGCCGCCCGGCCGCCGATGCCGGGCTCTTCGTCGCCGCCGGCGCCCTGCCCGGGGTGGTCGTGGCCCCGGCCGTGGGCGTGCTGGCCGACCGCTTCGGGCGCAAGGCGGTGCTGGTGCCCTGCCTGGTCGTCTACGGCATCGCCGGTGGCCTGGCCGGCCTGGCCGGCGACTTCTGGTTGCTGCTCGGCCTGCGCACCGTCCAGGGCATCGGCGCGGCCGGGCTCATCAACCTGGCCGTGGTCATCATCGGCGACCACTGGGAGGGCCAGGAGCGGGTCAAGGCCATCGGCCGCAACGCCGCCGTGCTCACCGTGTCGCTGGCCGTCTTCCCGGGCCTGGGGGGCCTGCTCGTCGAACTGGGGGGCTGGCGCCTGCCCTTCGCCCTGTTCCCGCTGTCCCTGGTCACCGCCGTGCTCATCCAGCGCCGCCTGGTCGACGTCGACCTCGGGCCCGGCACCCCCCTCAGCGAGCAACTGCGGGCGGCGGGCGGGATCCTGAAGCGCCTGCCGGTGGTGGGGGCCATGGTCTCGGGCTTCGTCATCTTCGTGCTCATCTTCGGCCTGGTCCTCGCCACCCTCCCGGTCCACCTGGCCGAGGACTTCGGGTTCTCCGCCGGCATGCGGGGCCTGGTCCTGGCCGCCCCGGCCCTCACCTCGACGCTCGTGGCCTTCAACCTCGGCCGGCTGCGCGCCGCCTACGGCGCCCGCCTCCTGGTGCTGGGGGCCTCGCTGCTGTTCGCGGTGGCCTTCGTGGCCATGGGCCTGGCCCCCACCGCCCTGCTCCTGGTGCTGGCCACGTTCCTCTACGGGGCGGCGGAGGGGGCCTCCATCCCCACCCTCCAGGACATCGTGGCCTCCTCGGCGCCGCCCGCCAGCCGGGGCGCGGTGGTGGCCACCTTCGTCGGCGTGGTCCGCGCCGGCCAGGCCGTGGGCCCCCTGCTCGCCGGCGGGCTGATCGCCACCCAGGGCACCGGGGCCACCTTCGTGGCGGGCGGCCTGCTGGCCCTCGGCCTCTTCGTCGGCCAGGTGGTGGCGCTGCAGCGGACGGGCCTGCGCCACGTCCCCCGGTAGGTGTTGCGGTTGTGTTACGGTCCCGAGGCGCCGATATCCTCCGCGCCGGACCCGCCGCCGCCGTCCCCCACGACGAAGGACCCATGCCCTCCCGAACCCGCCGAGCGATCGCCGTCGTGGTGACCCTCCTGGCCGTGGCCGCGGCGGCCCCGGTCCTGGCCCAGAGCCAGGACGACCTCGAGGAGGTCCAGGAGGAGCAGGACCAGCTCGAGGAGCGCCTCGACGTCCTGCAGGCCGACTACGCCGAGCTGGAGGCCGCCGTCGAGGCCACCAGCACCCAGGTCCGCCAGCAGGAGGCGGCCAAACGGGCCGCCGAACTGCGCCTCCAGGCCGCCCGCCGCGAGGTGCGGGCCGCCCAGGCCGCCGTCCGCCAGATGCAGGCCGAGATCGCCGAGCTCGAGGACCAGGCGGAAGAGGACGCCGTCGAGCTCTACATGAACCCGGATCCCGAGGCCCTCGTCCTCGAGACCTCCGACCTGAGCCAGGCCACCCGCCGCGAGGCCCTGCTGGGCACCCTGGCCTCCAACCACAGTGACGTGCTCGACCGCCTCGGTGGTCTCGAGGTGGACCTGGTCGACGCCCGCGTGACGGCCCAGGACGCCGAGACCCGGGTCGAGGCGGAGCGGGCCGAGGTGGCCGCCCGCCTGGCCGAGTACCGCGACACCCTGACCGAGCAGCAGCGGCTGGAGGCCGCCCTCGAGGAGCGCATCGACTCCGTGCAGGCCGAGGTCGACGCCCTGGCCGCCGAGGAGGCCGACATCCGGGCCGCCCTGGCCGCCGCCTCCCAGGCCCCCACCGGCCCGGGTGGCTCCATCGACGCCCCGCCCAGCGGCTGGGGCCTCATCTGGCCCACCGCCGGCCCGGTGACCTCGCCCTACGGCCAGCGCTGGGGCCGCCTCCACGCCGGCATCGACATCGGCGCCCCCACCGGCCAGCCCATCTACGCCGCCAACTCGGGCACGGTCATCAGCGGTTGCGGTGGTGGCTACGGCAACTGCGTCATGATCGACCACGGCAACGGCATGGTCACCCTCTACGCCCACCAGACCACGGTCTACGTGAGCGGCGGCCAGACGGTCAGCCGGGGCCAGCAGATCGGCACCATCGGCTGCACCGGCAGCTGCACCGGTCCCCACCTGCACTTCGAGACCCGCATCAACGGGGCCCCCTACGACCCCATCCAGTACCTGCCCTAGGGCCACCGTGCGCCTCCAACTGATCGGCGGCGGCCGGATGGGCGAGGCGCTCCTCGGGGGCCTGCTCGACGGCGGCTGGGCCTCCGCCGACGAGCTCCGGGTGGTCGAGGCCGTGGCCGCCCGCCGCGACGAGCTGACGAGCCGGTTCCCCGGTGTCGCCGTCACCGACGGCCCGGGGCCCGCCGACGGCACCGTGGTGGCCGTGAAGCCCGGCGACGTCGAGGCCGCCTGCCGGTCGCTGGG
>CAYTJS010000072.1:0-4621 GCA_964438115.1 uncultured Iamiaceae bacterium | reverse complement strand
CGCTGGGCGCCGACGGGGGCCGGGTCCTCTCCATCGCCGCCGGGGTCCGCCTGGCCACCCTCGAGGCCGCCCTGCCCGCCGACACCCCCGTGGTGCGGGCCATGCCCAACACCCCCGCCCTGGTCGGCGCCGGGGCGTCGGCCATCGCCGGGGGCGCCGCCGCCGGCCCCGACGACCTCGACTGGGCCGAGTCGGTCCTCGCCGCCGTGGGCACCGTGGCCCGGGTCCCCGAGGGCCTCCTCGACGCCGCCACCGGCCTGTCCGGCTCCGGTCCCGCCTACGTCTTCCTGGTGGCCGAGGCCCTGATCGAGGCCGGCGTCCTCGTCGGCCTGCCCCGCCCCACCGCCACCGAGCTGGCCGTGCAGACCCTCCTCGGCTCCGCCCGCCTCCTCGCCGAGTCCCCCGACGGCCCCGAGGCCCTCCGCGCCGCGGTCACCTCCCCCGGCGGCACCACCGCCGCCGGCCTCCACGCCCTCGAGAAGGCCGGCCTCCGCGCCGCCCTCCTCGACGCCGTCCGAGCCGCCACCACCCGCGCCCAGGAACTGGGCAACCAGTAACTCCCCCGTCCGGGCATCGGGAACGGCCGGCCGGTGTCAGCCAGCAGCGCAGGGACAGTTCGTCGATTGCTGCCGTAGGCAGCAGTCGCCGCGAAGGCGGCGACGAGCAACGCTGCGGAGCCGCCAGGCGCAGCAGCGCAGACGAAGGTTGCCGATAGCTGCCGTAGGCAGCAGTCGCCGCGAAGGCGGCGACGAGGCAACACAGCTGGCGCCAGCGTTACGCTGGCGCCAGCGGAGTAAGGGGATGGACAAGGTGGAGAACGGGCGCGCCCGGTTCCTGACGGTCGCAGAGGTCGCCGACCTGCTGCGGGTGTCGGCCATGACGGTCTACCGCCTCATCGAGGCGGGTGAGCTTCGCGCCCTGCGCGTGGGCAAGGCCTTCCGGATCAACGAGGACGACCTCGACGAGTTCCTGACCACCCGGTACACGCAGGCCGGGTAGGGCGGCGCAGGCCGTAGGGTCGGGCCACCGTGCAGCACCGCTACCACACCGTCTCGTTCCTCTCCGACTACGGCACCGGCGACGAGTTCGTCGGGGTCGTCAAGTCGGTGATCCGTTCCATCGAGCCCCAGGTCTCGGTCATCGACGTGACCCACGAGATCGCGCCCCACGACGTGCGGGCGGGGAGCCTGGCCCTGGCCCGTTCCGTGCAGTACCTGGTCCCCGGCGTGGTGCTGGCCGTGGTCGACCCGGGCGTGGGCACCGACCGCCGGGCCGTGGCCGTCGAGGTGGGCTCGGGCCAGTCCGTGCTGGTGGGGCCCGACAACGGCCTCCTCGCCGCCGCCGTGGGCATGGTCGGCGGCGCCGACCGCGTGGTCGAGCTGACCAACCCCGACTACCACCTGCCCTCGCCGGGGGCGACCTTCGCCGGCCGCGACATCTTCGCCCCCGTCGCCGCCCACCTCTGCGCCGGGGTGGAGCTGGAGGAGCTCGGGCCCCTCGTCGACCCGGCGACCCTGCAGCCGGGCATGATCCCGCTGCCGTTCCCCGACGGCGACGCCCTGGCCACCCAGGTCCTGTGGGTCGACCGCTTCGGCAATGCCCAGCTCAACGTCGGCCCCGAGGACCTCGACGGCTTCGGCGACCTGGTGCGGCTGCGCTTCAACGACCGGTCCCGGCTGGCCAAGGTCGTGACCTCCTACGACGACCTGGGCAAGGACGTCGGCCTGGTGGTCGACTCCTACGGCCTGCTCGCCGTGTCGGTGCGGCAGCACTCGGCCGCCGCCGAGGTCGGCCTGGGCGCCGGCGACGAGGTCAAGATCGAGCGGGTGGGCGAGGACGAGGCGGCCACCGGGGGAGCGGGCGTGTCGGTCCCCGTCGACATCGAGCCCCGACCCCGGTGAGGCCGGCCACCCTGGCGGCCATCGCCGCCCTGCTGCTCGCCATCTTCGTGGCCGCCGCCTACCAGCTCTTCTTCCTCGCCCGCTGACTCGTACGTACTACGCAACAACACGTACGTACGCGCTAGGCTGGGGTGATGGAAGTCACCGCGTCCGGCCTGCGGCAGGACATCTACCGGATTCTCGACCAGGTGCTGGCCACCGGGGAACCGGTGGCGATCCGTCGCAAGGGCCGCACGCTGCGCATCGTCGCCGACGACGGGCCCGGTGGTCGCCTGGCGGCGGTGCGCACCAATCCCGACGCCCTGGTCGGCGACCCGGAGGACCTCGTCCACGTCGACTGGTCCGACCTGTGGCGGCCCTGACCCACCTCGACACCCACGTGGTCGTGTGGATCGCTGCCGGCCGGCACGACCGCCTGAGCCCGTCAGCGGTGACGGCGATCGAGTCCGATGACCTCGGGGTGTCGCCGCTGGTGCGCCTCGAGCTGCAGTACCTGGTCGAGGCGGGCCGGATCGACCTCGATCCGGGCGCAGCCCTCGGTGAGCTCGCCCGCAGCCTCGGCCTGCGCGAGTTCTCGGACGGCTTCGGGACCGTGGTCGATGTCGCCCTCGACCTGACGTGGACTCGCGACCCCTTCGACCGCCTGATCGCGGCGCACGCGGTCGCCACTGAGGCCCGGCTCCTCACCAAGGACCAGACCCTGCTGGATCACGTCCCCGGAGCCTTCTGGAACCAGCCCGCCGCCGACTGACCAGGCGGTGCTCAGGCGCCGAGGCGGTCGCGGGTGAAGCGGCGGGCGCCGCGGGCGATCAGCCAGAGGGCGACGGCCCAGACGACGGCGCCGATGGCGAGGGCCACGGGCAGGTCGACGAGCAGCAGGCCGGTGGCCTGGCCCATGGCCAGGAAGATCAGCGGGAGGATCACGGCGCCGCCGAGCTGGTTGGCCTCCTGGGCCGTGCGGGCCCGGGCCGACACCCGCACCATCACGCCCAGGCCGAGGGCGGCCACGGCCGGGGCGACCCAGAGGATCATCACCATCCACAGCCGGGTGGGCACGAAGATGCGGTGGACCACCCCCCACGCCACCGAGTTGGCCACCACGGCGAAGGCCACGAAGCCGACCCACGACACCACGAGGGCGGGGATGAAGGCCACGAACAGCTTGGCCAGGAACAGGTCCCGGTCGCTCACCGGCAGGTGCAGGAGCGACTCGAGGGTGTGGCGCTCCTTCTCGCCGGCGAAGGCGTCGGCGGCCAGGACGGCCGAGACCATGAGGGGGACGATGAGGAAGAGCGGCGCCAGCAGGTAGCCGTTCACCAGCAGGATCAACTGCTCCGACGGCGGCCGGGTGGTGATCGGCTCGGCCAGGTCGGCGGGCAGGCGCTCGAGGAAGGGCGTCACGTCCACGGCCTGGGCGCCCCGGGCCAGCACGCCGACGCCGAAGGGCAGCACCACCAGCATCAGGAAGGGCACCAGCACCATCGGCAGCGACACCGCCTTGGCCCGGCGCACGGCAGTGAGGTCACGGGCGACGATGGCGCCGATGGCCCCCCAGGCGGGACGGGACCGGGCCCGGCGGGCGGCGGTGACCACGGTCATGCCGCCTGCTCCCCGGCGTGGCGGGCCTCGATGGCGAAGTAGACGTCCTCGAGGGTGGGGGGCCGTGGGGTGACGGCGTAGACGGCCAGGCCCCGGGCGGTGAGGGCCGCGGTCAGGGCGGGGACGGCATCCCGCCCCTCGACCACGACCCGCAGGCCCACGGGGCTGGCGCCGGTGTCGACCACGCCGCCGAGGGTTCCGACGGCGGCGACCACCTCGGGGGCGGCCGGGGCACCCAGGTCGACGTCGACGTCGAGGCCCGACCAGAGGCCGGCGGCGATGTCGTCGGGGCGGCCGAACACGAGCAGGCGACCCTGGGCGAGCACGGCCATGCGGTCGGCCAGCCGACCGGCCTCGCCCAGGAAGTGCGTGCAGAGCACGACGGTGCGGCCCTCCTCGGCGGCGAGGTGGGCGATGAGGGCCAACACCTCGCGGGTGGCGGTCGGGTCGAGGCCCGAGGTGGGCTCGTCGAGGAAGAGCACCTCGGGGTCGTGGAGCAGGGCCCGGGCCAGGGCCACCCGCTTGCGCTGGCCGGTCGAGAACCCGAACACCCGGCGGTCGGCCAGGTCGGCCATGGCGAAGCGGGTGAGCAGCTCGTCGGCCCGGCCTTCCGCCTCGGCCCGGCCCATCCCCCGGATGCGGCCGGTGAAGGCGAGGTTCTCGCGGGCGGTCAGGCGCTCGTCGAGGCCGGCGTTCTCGGTGAGCACCCCGGTGCGGCGCCGCACCTCGTCGCCGGCGACGGTGGGGTCGAGGCCGAGCACCCGGGCGGTGCCGTCGTCGGGGTCGAGCACACCGTTCAGCAGGCGCACCGTCGTCGTCTTGCCGGCGCCGTTGGGGCCGAGCAGGGCCAGGACCTCCCCCTGACGGACGTCGAGGGTGAGGCCGTCCACGGCGACGTGGTCCCCGAAGGCACGGGTGAGCCCGTCGGCCACGATCGCCGGCGCCGGATCCATCCGTGTCCCATCGGAGGCGGCCCCCGTGCTCTTGAGCGGGCAGACTGTCGGGGTGAACGTCGCGGGCATCATCGACGGCCACCCCGACGAGGCCGTCGCCCTCGTCGCGGGGGAGCGCCGCCTCTCCTACGCCGACCTGCGTCGGGAGGTGGCGGGCCTGCAGGCCGG
>CAYTJS010000071.1:2517-13633 GCA_964438115.1 uncultured Iamiaceae bacterium | reverse complement strand
CCAGGAGGTCCAGCAGGTGCGGCATGGCGAGGTCACGCAGCTCCGCGTGGGGCGACAGGGCGACTCAGGGCCGCTCGGCCACAGGCGCCGGAGACCTGTCGAGGTCGGTGCTCTGCACATCCGGCTCCAGCAGTGCGGCCACGACGAAGGTCCGGAGGAAGTGGCGCTCGCTGGCGGGGCTCCGCTGCCGAGGCCCCCTCACGGTGAGGAGGGACAGGATGGCCCGCAGGAGGTACTCCGACGCGTCCTCTGCGTCGACCTCGGGTCGCAGGCGGCCGGATGCTCGCAACCCTTCGAGAAGGGGCCGGACGAAGTCGGAGGTGAGCCCGAACAACGCGGTCGACGCCCCGGCGATCGAGCCGGTCTGACCGGCGACCTCCGGGGCGAACAGCAACGACAGGTGCTCGCTCTTCCGGACCGACCCGACCGTGTGGAGGATCAGTTCGACGATCGCATCGTCGGGCGATGCCGCGCGGTCGATCCGGCGCCGCAGCTGGGCGAGGAAGGCCCGGGCCTCGCGGAGGACGACCTCGAGCACGATCTCGTCCCGCCCGCCTTCGAAGTAGCGGTAGACCGTTGCTCTCGACACGCCGGCCTCGGATGCGATGTCGTCAAGCGTCGTCTTGGCCACTCCGAAGCGGCCGAAGCACGTCTCCGCCGCGTCCACCAGACGAGTGCGCGCCGCAGCGACAGATGTGGGCACATTGCTGCGCCACGAACGACTTCCTGCTCTCGCCACTCGACGAGTGTAGGGCACGAGGAGCCGCGGACGGTGGGAACCTTTCGCTGGGTGCGACGGTGCGACGCGTGACATGATCTTTCTCCTGTCCCGGACGGCGAGGAGACACGATGCAGTTCGACCTCTTGACCGGCGGCATCGGTCTGCAGCAGACAGCGAAGCTGGCACCCGCGGCGGAACGGGCCGGCTTCACCGGGCTCGTCGTCGCCGAAGCCGGACGGACGGCGTACCTCTCGGCGGCCGTCGCCGCGACGACCGCCGCTGATCTCGACCTCCTGACCGGTGTCGCCGTCGCCTTCCCGCGCAGCCCGATGGTCACGGCCGCGACCGCATGGGAGCTCGCCGAGGCGTCGGGTGGGCGGTTCCGCCTCGGCCTCGGCACGCAGGTGCGGGCCCACATCGAGCGACGGTACGACGCACCCTTCGACCCGCCGGGCCCTCGCCTCCGGGAGTACGTGTTGGCGTTGCGGGCCATCTTCCGGTCGTTCCGGGGTGACGAGCCGCTCGCGTTCGAAGGTGAGCACTACCAGTTCTCCCTGCTCCCGCCGATGTGGTCGCCCGGCCCCCTCTCGGTCGCCGACCCACCGATCGACGTCGCCGCCGTCAACCCCTGGATGCTGCGCATGGCCGGCGAGGTTGCCGACGGCGTCCACGTGCACCCCCTCAACCATCCGGCCTACCTGCGCGAGACCGTGCTGCCGAACCTGGCCGCCGGCGCAGCGACCGTGGGCCGCGACCCGGGCGAGCTCGAGGTCATCGTCCCCTGCTTCGTCGTCACCGGCGACGACCAGGAGGAGCGCACCCGCTGGCGCGAGATGGCCCGAGCCCAGGTCGCCTTCTACGGCTCGACACCCAACTACGCCTTCATCTTCGAGCAGCTCGGGCGGGGAGACACGACCCCTCGCCTGCGGGAGCGACAGAAGGTCGGGGATCTGGGGGGCATGACCGAGCTCATCGACGACGAACTGCTGTCATCGTTCGTCGTCGAAGGACCGTGGGAGTCCCTCGCCGAGCAGATCCTCGCTCGCTACGCGGGGCTGGCCACCCGAGTCGTCAACTACTTCGGCGGGATGGCGGCATCGGCAGACCTGGCAACGCTCGACCGGTGGGCAGGGGTCGCCGAGGTGCTGGTGAACGATCGGACCGGCAGAGCGGGGTGATGTCGATGGCCGCCTCCGCAGTCACCTAAGACCTCGTCGTCAGGGCTCCCAGCGGAGAGGCACCGTCCGGGGACCCCGCACCTGACCGCCGGACCAGCTCACGGCGTCGGGGTCGGCCAAGGTGAACGTCGGCACCCGTGCGAGGAACGTCGCGATCGCCACCCGGAGCTCCATGCGGGCGAGGTTCGATCCGAGGCAGCGATGGATGCCGGCACCGAAGGCAAGGTGCCGGTTGCGGTCACGGTCGATGAGGAACGCGTCGGGGTCCTCGAAGACGTCGGGATCGCGGTTTCCCGCGGGAAAGGCCATGAGGACCTTGTCACCAGCTCGCATCGGGCATCCCGCGAACTCGACGTCCTCGGTCACGTAGCGGGCCATCGTCACCGGACTGTAGAAGCGCAGGAACTCCTCGACGGCAGTCGGGAGCAACTCGGGCTCGGCTCGCAGGCGGGCCTGGTCGTCAGGATGGGTGGCGAGGTGCCACAGGCTGGAGCTGATGGCGCTCCAGGTCGTGTCGATGCCGGCGATCAGGAGAAGGAAGCAGATGCCGACGCGCTCCCGACCGGTGAGCGGCTCGTCATCGAGCGTCGACTCGACCACGAAGGAGAGCAGGTCGTCAGGGCGTTGGTCGGGCGGCAAGGCTTCGCGCTCCGCGATCTTCTCGATGAAGTAGCTGATGAGCTCACCGATGGCGTCGGTCGCGGTCTCGAAGTTCTGGATGCCCTCCTGCAGAAGGCGAACGGCCCAGTCGGTGAACCTGGCTTCGTCCTCGGGCGGGAGCCCGAGCATCGTCGCGATCACCCGGACCGGGATGTGACGGCCGTAGTCGAGCGCGCCGTCCGCTGCTCCGGAGCCGGCGAACCCGTCCAGCAGCCGCTGAGCCGTCGTCTCGGTGATCGTCGTCATGCGCTCGATCTCGGTCGGGCCGAACCTCGGCAGCAACAGTCGCCGCAGCGCCGTGTGCTCAGGTGGGTCTGAGGTGATCGGCGGCGCGATCAGGCTCGTCGACCGGAGGGGATCTGAGGCCCGAAACGGGTTGATCACCGCGATGTCCCGCGACGAGAAGTGGTCGGTGTCGTGCGCCAACGCTTGGAGGTCGGCATGGCCGACGGGGAGCCAGGTCGATCCCCGCCGCTCGCTGTGGGCGACGGGACAGTGCTCACGGAGCAGCTGCCACACCCAGGCAGGGTCTCGGACGTAGTCGGGATCGAGGATGTCGAAGTCCTGCGACCACCGTTCGGTCGGACCAGCGGGTTCGGTGGTGACCATCGCAGCTCCTCTCGTCGACGAGGCCCTGTGCCCCGCAGTCATTGGCGTCAAGTGTACACATGAGGCGCAACTCGTCTCACGACTCCGTGAGTCCCGCCCCGTGAGGGGAGGCTGGAGAGACGTACAACACGTCATGTCGTTCATGTTGTGACTGGCACGGGTCCTTGCCAGAATCACCCCCGTGACACGTACCGACGGTGGTGCCGCGGCGTCCGAGCGCGGGGCGGAGGTGACCGACCACGAGCGCCCCCCCGATCTGACCGAGCGGGTCGCGGCCGCGACGGCCCTTTCCCAACTGGCTCACCTGCTGGTGTCGCACTGCGTCGACGGCGCGACCCTGGCGCAGATCACCGAGCAGGCCGATGGGCTGGCTCGTCGGATCGCCGGCGAGCGACCTCGGCGTCGTCGGCTCGAGCTCGGGGAGAGCCCGCGGTTCCTCGAGGCGCTGAAGAGCGACGATCTCGGCCGCGCCGTCGAGGACGGCGCGTTCCTCGACCTGTTCGAGGATTCACCCGTCTCCGGCTCCGCCAACCCTCTGAGCATCGGCCTCCGGGTCCGGCGCGACGGCGAGGAGGCGGTGGGGTCGGTGACCATCCGAGCGGGCTTCGAGGGCGCACCGGGGCGAGCCCATGGCGGTGTCGTCGCCGCCTGTGTCGACGAGACGGTCGGCGGCCTCCTGCCCATCATCGGCTCGATGGCGTTCACGGGCCAACTCGACCTCACCTACCGGGCGCCGTGCCCACTCGAGGTGCCGCTGGAGTTCCGCGCCCGGCTCGTGCGGCGTGATGGCCGGAAGTTGTACATCCACTGCGAGGGGCACGGACCCGACGGAATCTTCGTCGTCTCCGACAGCATCTTCATCAGCGTCGAGCTGGACCGTTTCGTCCCGGCCGCGACGCGCCGAGCACAGCGATCGTCCATCGAGTGACGAGAGGGCGGGCTGGCTCGTGCCATCCAACCCGGCCGCGATCGCCGCCACGGTGCGTACGCCGGCGAGGCGGACCGGCGCCATCGAT
The DNA here is from genome assembly GCA_964438115.1 of uncultured Iamiaceae bacterium. Taxonomy (GTDB): domain Bacteria; phylum Actinomycetota; class Acidimicrobiia; order Acidimicrobiales; family DATDAH01; genus DATDAH01. The sequence goes on along the minus strand of CAYTJS010000071.1, from coordinate 9,449 downwards.
CGCGGCTCCCCGGTCCCACTCCCCCAAGGGCCGGGGAGCCCGAGCCCGGCGCCGACCACGGCGAATGTCGTCCCGTGACCTGCTCTCGTCTGTCGCCGCCGGCGACTTGACCCAACCGGCGTGACATGACACGCTCTTCGTCTCTAGTCGTCCAGGAGTGGTGGAGGGTGTCGTGGGCCTCGAGTACAGCGAGGAGCAGGAGGAGCTGCGCTCGGTTGTACGCCAGTTCCTCTCGCGCAGCAGCACCGAGGCGGAGGTCCGTCGCCTCATGGCCTCGGACGAGGGTTACGACCCCGGGGTGTGGGAGCAGATGGCCAACCAGCTCGGTCTGCAGGCCCTCATCGTCCCCACCGAGCACGGAGGCCAGGGTTTCGGGTACCAGGAGCTGATGATCGTGCTCGAGGAGATGGGTCGATGCCTGCTGTGCGCGCCGTTCTTCTCGACCGTGGTCCTCGGCGTGAACACACTCCTCCGTTCCGGTGACCGACGCGCCTGCGACGACCTGCTCCCTGCAATCGCTACCGGCGAATCCATCGCGACGCTGGCCCACGTCGAGGAGCGCGGGAGCTGGGATCCGGGCGAGGGCGCCGCGTCGGCCACCCCCGGGGAGGATGGTTGGACCATCACCGGCGAGAAGTGGTTCGTCCTCGACGGTCACGTCGCCGACCTCATCCTCGTCACGGCGCGCACGGCCGTCGGCATGAGCCTCTTCGCGGTGCAGCGTGGTGCCGCCGGCCTGACCACGCGCCTGCTGCAGACCATGGACGAGACGCGCAAGCAGGCGGTCGTGACCCTCGCCGACACCCCGGCCCGACTCGTGGGTGAGGAGGGCCAGGGCGTCGAGATCGTCCGTGATGTCCTCGACCTCGCCGCCGTCGCCCTTGCCGCGGAACAGGTCGGCGGCGCCGCGGTGACCCTCGACATGGCCGTCGAGTACGCTAAGGTCCGCATGCAGTTCGGGCGGCCGATCGGCTCGTTCCAGGCGATCAAGCACAAGTGTGCCGACATGTTGTTGGAGACGGAGTCGGCCCGTTCCGCGGCGCTCTACGCCGGTCACTGCGCGGCAACCGCCAGCGACGAGCTCCCCGTGGTCGCCTGCCTGGCGAAGGCCTACTGCTCCGAGGCCTACTTCCACAACGCGGCCGAGAACATCCAGGTCCACGGTGGCATCGGGTTCACGTGGGAGCACCCGGCGCACCTCTACTTCAAGCGGGCCAAGAGCAGCGAGCTGCTCTTCGGCGATCCGTCCTACCACCGGGGCCTGATGGCGGATCGACTGGGAGTGTGACACGGTCGCTCGGCACCACCGCCGAGCGACGACAACCAAAGGGGGGATGCACGTGAAGACCAGGAAGCGCGCACGAAGGCGCATGCACGTTCTGGGGCCCGCGTTGGCGTTGGCGCTCGCGCTCACGGCCTGCGCAGGCAGCAACGAGGACGAGGTCATCGACCAGGGAGGGGGTGGAGGGCTCGACGCGCCCGCCTCGGCCACGAGCATCGCCGGCGACGGTGAGCCGGGCGCCTCCTCGGACCTGGACGTCCTGCCCGACTCCACGGACGGCGTGACCGACGACACGATCCGCATCGGCGTGCACGCCCCCGAGACGCTGTCCGGCATCGATCTGAGCAGCATCCTCGGCCTCCGTCAGATCACCGAGGCCTACTGGGACACCGTCAACGAGGACGGGGGGATCAACGGCCGGAGTGTCGAGGTCACGGTGGTGAACGATCAGTACAACGCCACCGGCGCTGTCGACGCCTGCCGCGACCTGGTCGACGACGATCTGCTCTTCGTATCCGGTACGTCGGGCGCCGACCAGGTCGTTGCGTGCGCGCAGGTCGTCACCCAGGCCGGCATCCCCTACCTCTCCCTGGGCGTCACCGCGCCCGGACTTGAAGACCTCCCCGGCTACCGTGCCCTCACCCTGCCGTACGACTACCAAGCCCCCATCGCGGCGCGCTACCTCGTGGACGAGCTGGGCGCGACCCCCGAGACGACCGCGATGATCCGCTTCGGGGGCGCCAACTCCGACGGCGTCCACGACGCCTTCGTCAGCGCGATGGAGTCAGGAGGCGGGACCTTGGCGGTGGACGACGCCGTGGACAAGGACGGCAACCCGAACGAGCTGACCGCCGAGTGCCTGAAGCTGGCCGAGGAGGGGGTCGACTTCGTCTTCGTGGTGGCGGCGCCGAGCGTGACGCGGGTGATGGTCGAGGCGTGCTCGACCCAGGGCGTCGAGCCGACGTACCTGATGGCCGCCAACACCGCCGGCTGCTCGACTCGGCCACCGCTGTACGGCCCCGCCTTCGACGGCTGCCTCCAGATGTCCGGGTCACGACTGCCCGACGCGGTCGACTCGCCGCTGGTCGATGCCGCGCACGCCGCCTGGGAGGAACGCAACCCCGGCACCGACTTCCCGGAGAACGGCGAGGGCTTCTGGGGCCTCTTCGACATCTATCGCGAGGCGATGACCCAAGCCGGCGAGGACCTGAGCACCCACACCTTCCTCCAAGCACTGGACGGCCTGGACTATGACAACGGTCTCTCGAACCCCGTCCGCTTCGCGCCCGGCTCGAGGATCGGCGGCACCGGGGTGGTGATCTGGCAGGCAGACGCCTCGACGGAGGGCTTCACCGAGGTGGTCCCCGAGTTCCTCCAGCCGTGACCGTGCGGTGACCGATCTCCTGACCTACGTGGTCGCCGGCCTGTCCGGCGGTGCCTCCTACGCGCTCCTGGCCCTTGGACTGGTGCTGGTCTACCGGTCGTCGCGCATCCTGAACTTCGCCCAGGGCGAGCTCGGCGGCCTGGCGACCTACGTCGTCGCCTCGCTCGTCGTCGGTCACCTTTGGGGGTGGCCGGTCGCGATCGCCGTCGGGCTGCTCGTCGGGGCGACGTGCAGTGGCGTCGCGGGCGCCGTCCTGATGCAGAACCCGTCCGGGGGTCGCGTGCCGCCCTTGGTCGGGACCGTGGCCCTCCTGGCGTTCCTCGTCGTGGTCGAGGCGAAGTGGCTCGGCGGGAACCGCACGTTCCCGAGCCCGCTCCACGGCGACGGGGTCACGGTCGCGGGTGTCGTCCTGAGCCCGACGCGGCTCCTCGTCATCGGCGCGGTGCCCTTGGTCGCCGGCGCGCTCTACCTGGTCCTCGAGCACACACGGTTCGGCCTCGCTCTGCGAGCCGGCGCCGATGACCGGGAAGCAGCATCGATCATCGGGCTCAGCCCGGTCCGGGTGGAGGGCCTCGCGTGGGTCATCGCCGGGGTGCTCGGAGCGATCGCGGGGATCCTGGCCGGATGGACGAACCAGTCGATCACGCCGGCGTTCTTGACCCTCGCGCTCATCAGGGCGTTTGCAGCGGCGATCATCGGCGGCATGCTCAGCCTTCCAGGGGCGGCGCTCGGTGGGCTCGCCATCGGCGTGGCGGAGAGCCTGACCCGCCGCTACTGGGGGTCGACCCCCGGGACGTCGGAGCTCGTCGTCTTCCTCATCCTTGTCCTGACCCTCGCGTTTCGTCCCGACGGCCTGTTCACGCCGCGCCGCCGGTCCGCCCTGGTTCCTGACCACGCCGCACCACTCGTACGCGTCCCACCACTCCTCCGCCGGCCGGCCGGCCGCAGCCGGGGCCGCCGGTTGGCCACGGTCCTCGCCGCGTTCGTCGGCATCGTCGCCGCCAGCGCCGCCGCCGCTCAGCCGTTCACGGGCGCGAACGCGTTCCGGCTCTCCAGCCTCGCGATCTTCGGGATCCTCGCGCTGTCCTTGAACTCCCTCCTCGCCACGTCGGGCCAGCTCTCACTGGGTCACGTGGGCCTGTTCGGGTTGGGGGCGTTCATGACCGCGGTCGCGTCCAGCACGTGGAAGCTGCCCTTCCTGGTCACCGTGGCCGTCGGCGTCGCCGCTGCCGCCGCGGCCGCCTGGGTGCTCGGACTCGCAGCGCGCCGCGTGCAGGGCATGTACCTCGCCGTCCTCACCCTGTCGTTCGCGCTCGTGCTCGAGCGGTTCCTGTTCCCGAAGGAGTTCTTCTCCCGCGGTGGCGCCGGCCTGTTCGTCGAACGGCCGTCGCTCGGCCCACTCGACCTCGCTGACGACCGCACGTTCCTCGCCGTCTGCATCGCCGTCCTACTCGCCGCGACGGTGATCGACCGATGGACGATGTCACGCCCGATCGGACGACGTGTCGTCGCCGTGCGGGACAACCTCTCGGCCGCCGCCTCGGTCGGCATCCCGTCGTCGAACTCGACGATCGCCGCGTTCACGTACTCCGGGCTACTCGCCGGCCTGGCCGGCGCACTGTTCGCCTACCGCCAGGGCTTGGTCGTGGCCAGCGCGTTCCCGGCCACGTTGTCGTTCAGCCTGCTGGTGTGGGTCGTCCTGGGTGGCATCGGTTCACGGGTGGGCGCGGTCGTCGGCGTGGCCGTCTTCACCTGGTCGACCACGGCCACGGGTGGCGCCGCCGACAACTCGGACTGGCTCGTCCTCGCCGGTTCGGCGATCGTCGTGCTCGCGGTCGCCCGGTACCCGGGTGGCGTGGCGTCGATCCTTCGCCGCCGTCCCAAGGCGCCCGACGAGCTCGACGGCGCCGAGACGACCGTCACCGGCGCGCCCACGGCGGGGCTCGCTGCCGTCCCGCGAGGGCTCGTCCGCCTGCCCGGCGGCCGGCTCGCCGAGCCGGCGCTCCTCGGGGCACGCGACCTCACGGTGCAGTTCGGCGCGGTTGCCGCGCTCCGGCAGGTCGACCTCGAGGTCTGTCCCGGCGAGATCGTCGGCCTCGTGGGACCGAACGGCGCCGGGAAGACCACCCTGTTCAACTGCCTGTCCGGCGCTCAGCGCCCATCCTCGGGCAGCGTGTGGTTCCGCGGCGTCCGGGTCGACGGACTCGGACCAGACGCGCGGGCGTCCCTTGGGATCGGCCGCACGTTCCAGCAGGGCGGTGGCTGGCCATCGGAGTCGGCCCGGAGCAACCTGCTGATCGCCCAGGACCTCACGGTCGGCGGCGGGTTCGGCCTCCAGGGCCGTGCCGGCGCCCGGCCCACCAGGTCAGAGGCCGAACGACAAGCAGTCGCCGACGCCGTCCTCGAGATCCTCGGCCTCACCGAGGTGGGCGGCGTGCCCCTCGGCGAGCTGCCGTACGGTCGCCGGCGCCTTCTCGAGCTCGGCACCGCGATCGTGGCCTCGCCCCGTGTCCTCCTCCTCGACGAGCCCGCCGCAGGGATGACCGCGGAGGAGTCGGCGGACCTCGCCGAGATCGTGCTCGCCCTACGGCGCGAGCTCGGGTTGACGATCCTCGTGATCGAACACGATGTCGGCTTCGTTCGTCACGTTGCCGACTGGCTGGTGGTCCTCAACTTCGGCGAGAAGATCGCGGAGGGCCGGCCGGATGACGTCGTCGATGATCGCTCCGTGCGCGAGGCCTACCTCGGGTCGACCTCCCCTTCCCCCGCGACCCCTCAGGGTGCTCGATGAGTGGCGCGGCCCTGCGATTGGACGACGTCACCGTCGGGTACTCCCGCCGTCCGGTCATCCGAGGGCTGAGCCTCGACCTGCCCGCCGCCTCGTTCGGGGCCGTGCTCGGGGCGAACGGTGCTGGGAAGACGACGCTGCTTCGTGCCATCCTCGGGCGGGCGCAACTCCTCGGGGGCACGATCGAAGCCGGTGGCGAGCGTGTCGACCGTCGGTCGAGCGCCGCGAGGGTCCGGTCGGGACTGGCGCTGGTCCCGGAGGGGCGCCAGGTCTTCAGCACGCTGACAGTTGCCGAGAACCTCGATGCCGGCGCCCTCGGCGGCGGGACATGGTCCGAGCGACGACGGACGGCGTCGTCGATCCTCGAGCAGTTCCCCAGCTTGGCCCGACGACGGGACCAGTCGGCTGGCACGCTGTCCGGCGGTGAGCAGCAGATGCTGGCGATCGGCCGGGCCCTGATGGCCAAGCCCTCGATCCTGCTCGTCGACGAGGCTTCGCTGGGACTCGCCCCGATCGTGACCGCTCAGCTCTTCGTCCACCTCGAACGGCTGAGCAAGGAGGGGACGACCGTGCTGGCCGTCGAGCAGAACGCCTCGATCCTGGATCACGTCGACCACGTGTACGTGTTGGATCACGGGAGCCTGCGCATCGGTGGCCCGGTCGGCGACGTCATCGACCGAGTCCGCGCCGAGATCGTCGGCGCCTATCTGGGCGACATCAACCACGGAGGTGAGGTTCATGCCTGAGGACGAAGCCCGTCAGCGAGAGGTCGACTGGTCCGCATTCCGGGAGATCATGCAGAGTGATGCCACGAGCTCCCCGCCACCCGGGCAAGCGCCTGTTCGTCGATCGTTCGTCATCGGCGCGATGGTCTGTTGGGCCGCCAGTTTCGGACTGATCGGCATCACCTGGAGCGGCGTCGCCGACAGGACGCTGGTCGCCCTCCAGATGCCGATCGTGGTCAGCGGCGGTCTGGCGACCATCACGCTGGCCATCATCGGGGCGGCCCTGTTCCAGGCGGGCGTCGGGTCCCGATGATGTCGGTACGAGACGTATGACATGATATGTTTCAGACGTCATGGGGTCGCGGTGATCGACCCCGGAAAGGCAGCGCGGTGATCAGCGAGTCGAGCAAGCACGATGACGAAGATCTCTACGCCTCGGCACGAGCCTGGTTCGAACAGCACTGGGACCTCGACGCGAGCCTCGGAGAGTGGTGGGAGGAACTGGCGGCCTCCGGCTGGGGTCTGCCGGCTTGGCCCCGTGCGTGGTTCGGCCGGGGCCTCACCTCGGCCCAGAGCAGGGTGGTGGGTCGGGCCCGGGCCGATGTCGGCGCGATCGGCCCCCCGAGCGGGATCGGCGTGATGATGGCGGGACCGACGATCATCGACCACGGCACCGAAGAGCAGAAGCAACGTTTCCTCCCGGAGATGGTCACTGGGCGCCATGTCTGGTGCCAGTTGTTCTCGGAGCCGGGG
>CAYTJS010000071.1:0-2507 GCA_964438115.1 uncultured Iamiaceae bacterium | reverse complement strand
GCCGGGCTGCAGACCCGCGCCGTCCGCGACGGCGACGAGTGGATCGTCAACGGCCAGAAGGTGTGGACCTCCGGGGCACAGTTCAGCCGCTGGGGCATCCTGATCGCCCGGACCGACCCCACCGTTCCCAAGCACGAGGGGATCACGTACTTCGTCATCGACATGGACCAGGAAGGCGTCGAGGTCCGTCCCCTCAAGGAGATGACCGGCGGGGCGACCTTCAACGAAGTCTTCTTCACCGACGCCCGGGTGCCCCACCACAACGTCATCGGCGAAGTCGGCGGCGGTTGGCGCGTGGCGGTGACCACCCTGGCCCACGAACGCAACAGCCTCGGCGCGTCCGGAATGGGCGGAGCGGGCGGCGCCATGATCGGCGCCAACGACCTCGAACGAACCGTTGGAGACCTCAGCCGGAGCAGCGAAGGCGGCCCGATGGCCGGGATGGCCGCTGCCTTCGGCGGTGGCGGCGCCACCCTGCTCGCACTCCTCGCCGAGGACCTCGCGACCCCACGCTCGCCCTCCTACCGTGACGAGGTGATGGCCGTCTACGCCCAGCTCGAGATCGCACGGTTCACCGGCCTCCGGGTCCAGGCTGCGCTCGACAGCGGCAAGGGTCCGGGGCCGGAGGTGTCGACCGGCAAGCTCGTCGCCTCCGAGATCGTCCGCCGCATCCGAGACACCGGCCTCCGCGGACAGGGCGCCCACGGCATGTTGAACGGCCGCGACGCGCCCCATGGCGGGATGCTCCAGGCCTTGGCGCTGTTCAGCCCCGCAATCTCCATCGCCGGCGGTACCGACCAGATCCAGCGCAACATCATCGGCGAGCGAGTCCTCGACCTGCCTCCCGAACCCCGCGTCGACAAGGACCGGCCGTTCTCCGCGCTGGCCTGACCCGGCACCGCACCGAGCCTCGACGCCTGGCCCGGCCTCCCGGATGCTCGAGGACGGACGAGCGCTGATCGTCGGGGGTTCGCTGGCCGGGCTGCGCACGGCGCAGGCGCTGCGCCGCCAGGGTCACCGGGGGCCGATCACGGTCCTCTCCGACGAGGCCCATTGGCCTCCCTACGACCGGCCGCCCCTTTCGAAGCAGGTCCTCGTCGGCTCGTTGGATCCGGAGCAGGCGCGCCTCCGCGTCCCGGACGACCTCGACCTCGACGTGCGCACCGGGGTCCGCGGCGTCGGCCTCGACCTCACCAACCGGTCCGTGCTCGCCGATCACGGTGATCGCTTCCCCTACGACGGACTGGTGATCGCCACCGGCGCCTCGCCGAGACGCCTTCCGGATGTCGACGCCCTCGCCGGCGTCCACGTGCTGCGGACCATCGAGGACGGTCTCGACCTGCGCGCCGGCCTCGGCACCGCACACCGCGTCGTCGTGGTCGGGGCGGGCTTCATCGGCTGCGAGGTGGCGAGCTCGTGCCGCCGGCTCGGACTCCCGGTCACCATCGTCGACCCTCTTCCCCGTCCACTCGCCGCGCTCGGGCCACAGGCCGGGGAGGTCGTTCGCGCCCTGCACGAGGCCGACGGGGTCGATTGGCGCCTCGGCACGGGCGTGACCGGCCTCGAGGGTGACGTCGGGGTCCGAGCCGTGCGCCTGTCCGACGGCTCGACGGTCGAAGCTGACATCGTCGTGATCGGCATCGGCGTCGTGCCCAACACCGGGTGGCTCGAGGGCTCGGGGCTCACGCTCGCCGACGGCGTCGTGTGCGACGAGACCTGCCTCGCCGTCGGTGGCGACGATCGGATCGTCGGGGTGGGCGACGTCGCACGGTGGACCCACCCTCGCCATGGATCGAGCCGGATCGAGCACTGGACCAATGCCGGCGAGCAGGCCGCCCACGCGGCCAAGGTGCTGGTCGACGGCCGCGACGCGGCGGGACCCTTCGCCCCCACCCCGTACTTCTGGTCCGACCAGGCCGGTAGAAGGCTCCAGTTCGTGGGGGCCTGCACGGACACTGACGATTTCGCCGTCGTGGAGGGCGCACTCGACGCTGACCGGTGGGTGGCTGCGTACGGCCGGGATGGCACGACGGTGGCCGCACTCTGCGTGGGTTGGCCGGCGCGGCTCGCGCCCTGGCACGCCGTGGTCGCCGACGGCAGACCGTTCCCGCCAGAGGCCCCCTGACGATGCTGCCGTGACCGCGAGCGCGATCGCGGCGGATCCGTCAGTCCTCGATGGTCACGGCATATTCGGGGCAGTTCTCGACCGCGAGGCGCGCCGAGTCTTCCTGGCCTGCGGGTACCGCACCGTCGTTCTTTGTCCACGCCGTTCCGTACTCGTCGACCTCGAACAACTCCGGGGCGAGCACCACGCACCGGTTGTGGCCTTGGCACTTCTCCTGATCGACGTGGACGCGCATGGGAGAAGGTTATCCCTTTCGGCGACACGCGCGACATGGAGCGGGTCGCGACCACTGTCGCATTCGGACGGCGGCGCCCTCCGACACTTCTCGGACGCAGCGTGACCGCCGTCAAGTCGTCGCTGCGCTTCTAGGATCGTGCGTAGG
>CAYTJS010000070.1:0-13807 GCA_964438115.1 uncultured Iamiaceae bacterium | reverse complement strand
ATCCAGGCCGCCGACTACGACGTCAAGAAGGCCGAGACCGGGATCATCTACATCGACGAGATCGACAAGATCGCTCGCAAGAGCGAGAACCCCTCGATCACCCGCGACGTCTCCGGCGAGGGGGTGCAGCAGGCGCTGCTCAAGATCCTGGAGGGCACCACCGCCTCGGTGCCGCCGCAGGGAGGGCGCAAGCACCCCCACCAGGAGTTCATCCAGATCGACACCACCAACATCCTCTTCATCTGCGGTGGCGCCTTCGCCGGCCTCGACAAGATCATCGAGTCCCGCATCGGGCGTAAGGGCGTCGGCTTCGGCGCCGACATCCGCGGCGTGGACGAGAAGGACCTGGGCGGGATCTACGGCGACGTGCTGCCCGAGGACTTCCTCAAGTTCGGCCTCATCCCCGAGTTCGTCGGCCGTCTCCCCGTGGTCGGGGCGGTGTCCAACCTCGACAGCGAGGCGCTCATCCAGATCCTGGTCGAGCCCAAGAACGCCCTCACCCGTCAGTACCGGCGCCTGTTCGAGTTCGAGGACGTCGAGCTGGTCTTCGAGGACGACGCCCTCGACGCCATCGCCGAGCTGGCCCTCCTGCGGGGCACCGGGGCCCGCGGCCTGCGGGCCATCCTCGAGGAGGTCCTGAACGAGGTCATGTTCGACCTCCCGAGCCGGGGCGACGTGTCCCAGTGCGTCATCGACCGCAAGGTCGTGGAGGAGAGCGCCGTGCCCACCCTGGTGCCGCGCAACGACGCCACCCGCCCGACACGGCCCCGCCGCGCCGCCTCCTGAGCCCGTTCCCGTGAACCGCACCGCCAAGGGCGCGCTCATCGGCGGCGGGGTCGGGGCCCTGGTGGCCGTGGCCCAGACCGTGCGGGGCGAGGACGACCCGCCCCAGGTGGTCGCGGTCCAGGCCGTCCGCGGCGCCGCCCAGGGGGCCGTCGCCGGTGCCCTGGTCGGCTGGGTGCTCGACCGCACCGCCCCCGCCCGGGCCCGGGCGGGCTGGTCCGGCGCCGTCCGCGAGGCGTGGGGCGGCCTGCGTCAGGGGGCCGGTCAGGCCGTCGACGCCGCCCTGCCGCTGGTCGAGGACGCCGTCGGCCGGGCCCGCGATGTCGCCCTGCCCCTGATGGAGGACGCCGTCGACCTGGCCCGCGACCGGGCCGTGGAGCTGGCCGGCGAGTTGGCGGAGCTGGCCGAGCTGGCCGAGGTCGCCCGCCGCCGGGCCGCCTGAGCCCGTGGACCTGCGCCGGGCCCGGGCCTGGCTGGACCAGCACCAGGACCTCGAGGCCGGTGACCCCCGGGCCGGCGCCGTCGATGGCCTCTCCCTGGCCCGGATGCGGTCCCTCATCGAGATCCTCGGCGACCCGCAGGCGGCCTACCCCGTCGTCCACGTCACCGGCACCAACGGCAAGGGCTCGACGGCCCGCATGGTCGACGCCCTCCTGCGGGGCCACGGCCTCTCCGTCGGCCTCTACACCAGCCCCCATCTCCAGGCCCTGAACGAGCGCCTGGCCTGGGACGGTCGCCCCATGGAGGACGACGACCTGGCCGCGGTGCTCACCGACGTCGCCGCCGTCGAGGACCTGGTCGAGGGTCCGCTGTCCTGGTTCGAGCTGCTCACGGCGGCCGCCTTCCGCTGGTTCGCCGATCTCGCCGTCGACGTGGCCGTGGTCGAGGTCGGGCTCCTCGGTCGCTACGACGCCACCAACGTGGCCGACGGGACCGTGGCCGTGGTCACCAAGGTGGCCCGCGACCACACCGACGGGGCGCCCGGCTGGGAGCGGGCGGTGGCGGGGGAGAAGGCCGGCATCGTGAAGCCGGGATCCACCTTGGTGCTGGGTGAGACCGATCCCACGCTCCAGGCCGTGTTCGAGGCCGAGGGTCCGGACCGGACCTGGCGGCGTCCCCGCGACGTCGACGCCGTGGCCAACCGGGTCGCCGTCGGGGGGCGGGCCGTCGACGTGCGGACCCCGTCCGGGGTGCTCGAGGGACTGTTCCTGCCCCAGCACGGCGCCCACCAGGGCGACAACCTGGCCCTGGCCGTGGCCGCCACCGAGGCCTTCTTCGACCGCCCGCTCGACGAGGAGGTGGTCAACGCCGCCCTGGCCGAGCTGACCCTGCCCGGTCGCTTCGAGGTCGTGGGGCGCGAGCCCACCGTCATCCTCGACGGCGCCCACAACCCCGACGGGATGGCCACCCTGGCCACGACCCTGCACGACGACCTCGGCCCCGTCCCCACCACGGTGGTCGTGCTGGGGATGCTGCGGGGTCGGGACCCCGCCGCCATGGTCGAGGCCCTGGAACTGGGACCCCACGACGTGGTCGTCGTCACCTCGCCGCCGTCGCCCCGGGCCACGCCCGTGGCCGAGGCGGTGGCGGCGGTGGCCGCCGCCCAGCTGGAGGTGGAGGCCGTCCCCGACGTGGCCCAGGCGGTCGAGCGGGCCCTGGCCATCGCCACCGAGGAGGACCGCGTGGTGGTCACCGGCAGCCTCTACGTCGTCGGCGCCGCCCGCACCGCCCTGGGCCTCGGCGGGTAGGTCCGGCGACGAGTCGTACCATGCAAAATAGAACGACTACGGGGCGGCCGTGACTATAAGCACTCGATAATGAGTGTCTTGCCGGGGAAGGCGGTTGCCAGCCCCGATCAATCGTGCAATAATGAACGCATGGCGCCGGGGAGTGCGTCCGGGGCGGTCCCGGGCCGTCTGACCGAGGAGCTCGAGGCCGATGTCGGTCGTCAGGTGCGGGAGCTGCGGCATCGGGCGGACCTGACCCAACAGGAGTTGGCCCGAAGGGCCAACGTCGGGGTCTCGACGGTGCGTCGCCTCGAGGCGGGGGCGGGGGCCACGCTGGGCTCACTGGTCGACGTCCTCCGGGCCCTTGACCGTGAGGGCTGGTTGGCGACGTTGGCGCCGGCGCCCACGGTCAGCCCGATGGAGGCGCTGCGGGCCCGTCGCGCCGCCGAGTCCCGGGGCCGCCAGCGCGTGCGACACCGCCGACCCGACACCCCGTGACCTACGAGCCGGTGGACCTGGTCGAGGTCCGGGCCTGGGGCCGCACCGTCGGGGCCGTGCAGGCCGATCCCGTCACCGGCTTCTACGCCTTCGAGTACGACGGGGACTGGGTCCGCGACGGTGCGGAGCTGGCCCCTCTGCGCCTGCCGCGCTCTCCGGGGGTCTTCCTGTTCCCGGAACTGGCGGTGGCCACGTTCCATCGACTACCGGCCCTACTGGCCGACGCCCTGCCCGATCGGTTCGGCAACGCGCTGGTCACGGCCTGGATGTTGGATCAGGGCGTCCGCGAGGCCGACATCACCCCGCTCGATCGCCTCGCCTACGCTGCCGACCGGGCGATGGGGGCGCTCACGTTCCACCCGCCGGTCGGGCCGCCCGACCAACCGGCTACGGCCATCCAGCTCGCCGACCTGGTGGCGGCCGCCCGCGCCACGGTCGCCGGCGACCTCGTGTCGGCACCGGCGGACGTGCTGGCCGACCTCATCCTGGTGGGGACCTCCGCCGGCGGCGCCCGGGCCAAGGCCGTGATCGCCTTCAACCCCTCGACCGGTCAGGTCCGCTCGGGGCAACTCGACCCACCGGACGGCTTCGAGCACTGGATGGTGAAGCTCGACGGGGTCGGGACCGACCCGACCCGGGAGGACGCCGAGGTCTTCACCTCGGGGCACGGCTACGGCAGGGTCGAGTTCGCCTACCACCGCATGGCCCTGGCCTGCGGGATCGAGATGACCGAGTGCCGCCTGCTGCCGGAGGGGCCGAGGACCCATTTCCTGACCCGCCGCTTCGACCGGGACGGCGCCCACGGGCGGCGACATGTGCAGACCCTGTGCGCCATGGACCACCTGGACTTCAATCAGGCCGGGGCCCACTCCTACGCCCAGTACCTCGACGTGATCGACCGGTTGGGGATGGACGCGTCGCGCAAGGAACAGGCCTTTCGCCGGATCGTCTTCAACGTGGCGGGGGTGAACCGCGACGACCACACCAAGAACCTGTCGTTCGTGCTGGACGACGACGGCGCCTGGGACCTGGCGCCGGCCTACGACGTGACCCACAGCCACAGGGTGGACGGCAGCTGGACGATGACCCACCAGATGAACGTCCTCGGCAAGCGGGAGGGCATCACCGTCGCCGACCTGACCGAGCTGGGGGAGCGGTGGAAGGTACCGGGGATCCGGGCCGTGGTCGGCGACGTGCTCGGCGCCGTGGACCGGTGGGCCGAATTCGCCGAGGAGGCCGCCGTCGACCCCGCCCACCGGGCCCGGATCGCCGCCGACCTGGCCGAACACCGCCCCCGGTGAGGGTCGGCCCGTCGTCGGCCGGGCCGCGACGCCGGTACCCTCGCCGCCGCCATGAACCGCACGCTTGTCATCGCCAAGCCGGACGCCGTCGAACGCGGCCTCGCCGGAGAGATCATCAGCCGCTTCGAGCGCAAGGGCCTGAAGCTGGTCGCCGCCGAGCTGCGCCAGGTCGACGAGGAGACCGCCGGCCGCCACTACGCGGAGCACGAGGGCAAGCCGTTCTACGGCGAGCTCATCAGCTTCATCACCCGGTCGCCGGCGCTGGTCTTCGTCGTCGAGGGCCCCGAGGACACCTGGGCCATCGTCCGCACGCTGATGGGTGCCACCAACTCGGCCGAGGCCGCCCCGGGCACGATCCGCGGTGACCTGTCGCCCTCGTTCACCGAGAACCTGGTCCACGGCTCCGACTCGGCCGAGTCGGCCGAGCGCGAGATCGGCATCTGGTTCCCCGGACTCTGAGCACCGACGGCGGCACCGCTCGACGCCGACGTTGCGAAATGGTTACAATCATGAGGGCGAGTGGAGTGGGGATGCCGGAGCGGTGGTCGAGGGGGACCTAAGCTCTCGGTAGCCGGCGCTTCGCTGACTGACAGCGACCCCAAGGACCTCGATGTCCGAGAACATGCTCACCACGGTCATGGGCCGAGACATGGCCGTCGACCTGGGCACCGCGAACACGCTCGTGTACGTCCGCGGCCGCGGCATCGTGCTCAACGAGCCCTCGGTGGTGGCCATCAACACCAAGGACGGCCGTCCCCTCGCCGTCGGGTCCGAGGCCAAGCGCATGATCGGCCGGACGCCGGCCCACATCCAGGCCATCCGCCCCCTCGCCGACGGCGTCATCGCCGACTTCGACATCTGCGAGAAGATGCTGCGGTACTTCATCCACAAGGTGCACCAGCGCCGTTGGGTGAAGCCCCGCATGGTCATCTGCGTCCCCTCGGGCATCACCGGGGTGGAGCAGCGGGCCGTGCAGGAGGCCGCCGAGTTCGCCGGCGCCCGCAAGCCGGCCTACATCATCGAGGAGCCCATGGCCGCGGCCATCGGCTCGGGCCTGCCGGTGCAGGACCCCACCGGCAACATGATCGTGGACATCGGTGGCGGCACCACCGAGGTCGCCGTCATCTCCCTCGGGGGCATCGTGGCCGCCCACTCGTCCCGCGTCGGTGGCGACGAGCTGGACGAGGCCATCGGCGCCTACATGAAGAAGGAGTACAGCCTGGTCCTGGGCGAGCGCACCTGTGAGGAGGTCAAGATCGCCCTCGGGTCGGCCTGGCCCCTCAAGGAGGAGCTGCAGGCCGAGATCCGCGGCCGCGACCTGGTGTCGGGCCTGCCCAAGACCGTCACCGTCTCCACCGGCGACATCCGTGAGGGCCTCGAGGAGCCGGTCTCGGCCATCATCGACGCCGTCAAGTCCACGCTCGACAAGACCCCGCCCGAGCTGGCCGCCGACGTGATGGAGCACGGCATCATGCTCGCCGGCGGTGGGGCCCTGCTGAACGGCTTCCCGCAGCGCCTGGCGCACGAGACGGGCATGCCCGTGCGGGTGGCCGAGAACCCCCTCTTCGCCGTGGCGCTGGGGTCCGGGCAGTCGCTCGAGGAGTTCGAGGCGCTCAAGGGAGTCCTCTTCTCCGCCAACCGCCTCTAGCGGCCCGCCCCCGTGCTGTCCCGCGGTCCTGGCGGCTCCCGCTTCACCCTGGCCGTCCTCGCCGGCATCTCGATCACGATCCTGGCCGTCGACCTGCTGGGGGTCGGCCCCGTCGGACTGCTCCGGGACGTGGCCCGGGGGGCCACCAGCCCCTTCCGGGCCGTGGGCGATGCGGTCTTCGGTGACGACGACAGCGCCGAGGTGGCCCGTCTCCGGGCCCGGGTGGCCGAACTGGAGGGGGCCGAGGCCGCCCTGGCCAACGCCGAGGCCGAACTGGCCCGCCTCCAGGACCAGTTGGGGTTGGCCCCCGCCGAGGAGGTCGAGACCGTCGCCGCCAACGTCATCGGCGAGGAGATCTCCAACTTCGACCGCACGCTCGAGATCGACAAGGGCGCCGACGCCGGCATCGAGGTGGGGATGCCCGTGCGGACCCGGGCCGGCCTGGTCGGGGTGGTCGACAGCGTCACGTTCAACAGCGCCCGGATCCGCCTGGTCAGCGACCCCGACCTGAACGTCGGGGTGCGTCACTCGGCCAGCGGTGACCTGGCCATCGTCCACGGCCAGGGCGAGGGTGAGCCCCTGCTCATCGACAACGCCTTCGAGGCGGCCACCGAGGTGGCCGAGGGCGACGTGATCGTCACCTCGGGCCTCGAGGGCAGCGCCTTCCCGCCCGACATCCCGATCGGCCGGGTCGTCCAGGTGAACCGGGCCGACAACCCCCTCGAGCGCCGGGTGGTGGTCGAGCCCTACGCGGATCTCGACCGGCTGACGCAGGTCGCCGTGGTGCTGTTCACCCCGACCTCGCCGGGGGGTGGCGGATGACGACGACGGTCCGCACCGCCGTCGTCCTGTTCACGGCCCTGGTCCTCCAGCTGGTCGTGATGCCCTGGCTCACCGTGGCCGGGGTGCAGTTGGACCTGTTGCTGGTGGTGGCGTTGGCGGCCGGGCTCACCGGCGGGCCCGAGCGCGGGGCCCGGGTGGGCTTCGTGGCCGGCCTGATCTGGGACCTCATGGTCGTCGGTCCGCTGGGTCTCGGGGCCCTCGTGTACGCCTTCGCGGGGTACTTCGTCGGCAGCGCCCAGCGGTCCGTGGTGGGGCCCACGTGGTGGGCGCCGATCCCCGCCGCCGGCCTGGCGGGAGCCGCCTCGGTGCTGGCCTACGCCTCGGTCGGCATCGTCCTCGGGTACCACGAGTGGCTGTCGACGGAGACCCTCGTGGTGGCTGCGGTGGTGGCCCTGGGGGCCGCGGCCCTCGTGCTGCCCGCGATGCGTATCCTGGCCTGGACCGAGGGCGAGCCGCTCGGGCTGTCGCTGCCCGCGCGGCGACGCCGGGGCAGCTTCGCCCCCGGGCGGGGGCGCAGGACAGCCAGGACGACGACCGGATTCCGACGATGACCCCCACCCCGCTCACGGCGAGCCGATGACCGACAGCACCGGGATGCGCCTGTCGGCGCTGGCCATCGTGGCCCTCTCCCTGGTGGGGGCGCTGACCGCCCGGCTCTGGGTCCTCACCGCCGTCGAGGGCGAGACCGCCGTCGAGGCCGCCGAGGCCAACCGCATCCGCACCATCCAGGTCCCCGCCCCCCGGGGTCGGATCTTCGACCGGAACCGCCTGGTCCTGGTCGACAACGCCCAGGTCCGCCAGCTGCGGGTCGACACCCGCGAGCTGGACGAGGCCATCGACTACGACGAGGACGCCCGCGACGCCCTCTACGCCAGCCTGGCCGAGGAGTTGAACCGGGCCGCGGTGTTCACGCCCGACGACCCCTGCCCCACGTGCGAGTCGCCCAGCGCCGAGTGGGATCGGGATCTGGTGGCCACCACCCTCGAGGACAACTTCATCGGCGCCTTCATCCCCACGCCACTGGCCAGCGACGTGCCCGAGGAGCTCGAGATCGCCCTGGCCGAGCGCCACGAGCAGTTCCCCGGTGTCGACGTCGAACGGGTGGCGGTGCGCACGTACCCCCACGGGGTGCTCGGCGCCCACGTCCTCGGCTACGTCGGCAGCATCACCGAGGAGGAGCTGGCTCGCGACGACGTGGCCGGCTCGTCCAAGCCCTACGCCCCCAACGACGAGATCGGCAAGACCGGGGTCGAGGCCGCCTACGAGGCGTGGCTGCGGGGCACGCCCGGCACCCGGGTCATCGAGGTCGACGCCGAGGGTGACATCGTCCGCGAGATCAGCTACGACCCGCCCGAGCCCGGCTACGACGTCATGCTCGAGCTGGATCTGCGGGTGCAGGCCATGCTCGAGCGGGAACTGGCCGCCAGTGCCGAGGCCAACAACGCGCCCGGCGCCTCCGCCGTGGTGCTCGATCCCCGCAACGGTGCGGTGCGGGCCATGGCGTCGTACCCGACCTACAACCCCCAGGACTTCATCGACGGCCTGAGCACCGAGGAGTACGCCGCCCTCACCGCCGAGGACAGCGGCTTCCCGCTCAGCAACAAGGCCATCTCCGGCGTCTATGCCCCGGGTTCGACCTTCAAGCCGGTCACGGCCCTGGCCGGACTGCGGGCGGGCATCGTCACCCCGGCCACCACGGTGAACGACACCGGCGTCTACTACGTGCAGGGGTGCGAGGAGGAGTCCTGCCGGTTCCAGAACGCCGGGGCGGTGCCCAACGGGACGGTCAACCTGCAGTCCTCGCTCACGCTGTCGAGTGACTACTACTACTACCGGATCGGCGACTTCCTCTGGGGGGACCGCGAGGAGCTGGGCGAGGACTTCCTCCAGCAGACGGCCCGGGAGTGGGGCTTCGACGCCGACACGGGCATCGACCTCCCTCAGGAGCAGGACGGCTTCGCCTACACCCCGGCCGAGCTCCGCGAGCTGCACGAGCAGTATCCCGAGGCCTTCCCCTACGGCGACCAGTGGCGGACGGGCAACACGGTCAACATGTCGATCGGTCAGGGCGACCTGGGCGTGACGCCGGTGCAGCTGGCCAACATGTACGCGGCCCTGGTCAACGGGGGCACGCTCTACCGGCCCCACGTGGCCCAGTCGACGCTGCAGCCCCGACCGGCCGAGGGCGACTGGACCACCGACACCGACACGTCCTGTCGGGTCGACAACAGCGCCGAGCTCACCGCCGACGGCGAGCTGTGCAGCCTCCTGCCGTCGCCGGGTGGCATCGTCGAGATCCCGGCCGAGTGGCGGGACCCCATGGTGAGCGGCCTGATCGGGGTGGCCGGCCCCAACGGCACGTCGGCAGAGGCCTTCGACGGCTTCGACCTCGGCGGCTTCCCCATCGCGGGCAAGACGGGCACGGCCCAGGTGGCGGGCAAGGGCGACTTCGCCCTCTACGTCGGGGTCGGCCCGGTGCGGCCGGGGGCGGTGCCCGAGTACGTCATCAGCGTCGTGGTCGAGGACGTCGGCGCCTTCGGTGGCGAGGTGGCCGCCCCGGTGGCCCGGGCCGTCTTCGACGGTCTGCGGGACCCCGCCCTCCTGCCCATGATCGAGGCCACGCCCGCCTCACCCATCCTGGGCACGACCGCCGGCGGCGCCGACGCCGCCACCGACACCACCATCCCCGCCGGAGCGACCTCGTGACCGCACCCACCGTGGCCCGGGGCGGTCTCGCCCCCAACCGGAACCGCTCGGCGGCGACGCGGGCGATGGCCCTGCCCCGGCCGCTGCAACACGTGGACTGGATCCTGGTGGTGGCCTCCCTGGCCGTGGCCGCCCTCGGGGTGGTCATGGTCTACAGCGCCACCCGCGGCCCCGAGGACGACCCCACCACCTACTTCCTCCAACGTCAGGCGATCTTCGTCGTCGTCGGCGTCGGCGTGATGGCGGCCATGGCCGCCTTCGACTACCGCCATCTCCGGGACTGGGCCATCCCCATCGCCGGGGTGGCCCTGGCCCTGCTCTTCGGCGTGCTGACCCCGCTGGGCACCGAGTCCAAGGGCATCCAGGCCTGGTACGAGTTCGCGGGGTTCCAGCTCCAGCCCGCCGAGATGGCCAAGCTGGCCCTCATCGTGGGCCTCGCCGCCTTCCTCACCCTCGAGCGTGAGCAGCGCGAGATCGACGGCCGACGCCTGGCCACGGTGCTCGGCATCGCCGCCGTGCCCATGGCCCTGATCATGCTCCAGCCCGACCTGGGCACCGTCCTCGTCTTCTGCGCCACGGTGCTGGCCATGCTCTTCATCGCCGGGGCCCGGCCCCGGCACTTCGCCGTCCTGCTCCTGATCGGCATCGTGGGCACGGTGGTGGTCCTGCAGAGCGGCTTCCTGGCCGACTACCAGGAGGCCCGCCTCACCTCGTTCCTCGACTCCTCGGCCGAGGGCAGTGACGCCCGGTACAACCAGGACCAGTCCGAGACGACCATCGGCGCCGGGGGACTCACCGGTCAGGGCCTGTTCCAGGGCACCCAGACCGGGCTCCGGTTCGTGCCCGAGCAGCGCACCGACTTCATCTTCACGGTGGTGGGGGAGGAGCTGGGCTTCGCCGGCGGATCCCTCCTGCTCCTCCTCTACACGGTGATCCTCTGGCGGATGTGGCGCACGGCCCAGCTGGCCCGGGACGACTTCGGGATGCTCGTCTGTGTCGGGATCATGGCCATGTTCCTGTTCCAGATCTTCGAGAACATGGGCATGGCCATGGGGATCATGCCCATCACGGGGATCCCCCTGCCCTTCATGTCCTACGGCGGCTCGTCCATCATCACCGCCTTCGCCGGCGTGGGCCTGGTCCTGAACGTCCACATCCACCGCTTCACGTAGCGTGGTCGCCGCCCATGGCGCGGTCCGGCTGATGGCCGGGGTCGGGCGGTAGGCTGGGGCAGATCATGACCATCTGGCCCGAGCTGGAGCCGCTCCTGGGCCAGGTCCAGAAGCCGGCCCGCTACATCGGTGGTGAGCTGGGGGCCCGATCCCCCGAGCACGGGCCGGGCAAGGTGGCCTGGCTCCTGCTCTACCCCGACGCCTACGAGGTCGGGCTGCCCAACCAGGGGCTCCAGATCCTCTACGAGATCCTGAACGAGCGTCCCGACGCCGTCGCCGAGCGGTCCTATGCCCCCTGGACCGACCTCGAGGCCCAGCTGCGGGCCACGGGCCTCCCGCTGTTCTCGGTCGACACCCACCGCCCGGCCACCGACTTCGACGTGCTGGCCTTCAACCTCTCGGCCGAGCTCGTCTACACGAACGTGCTCAACTGCGTGGACCTGGCCGGCGCCCCGGTGCGGGCCGCCGACCGGGGCGGCGAGCACCCCCTCGTCATCTGCGGGGGCCACTGCACCTACAACCCCGAGCCCCTCGCCGACTTCGTCGACGCCTTCGTGTTGGGTGACGGCGAGGGGGTGGTGGCCGAGATCACCGAGGTGGTGGGCCGCTGGACGGCGGGCCGTCGCACCGACGCCTCGCGCCGGGACTGCCTCCGCGAGCTGGCCAACGTGGCCGGCGTCTACGTGCCCCGCTTCTACGAGCCGGTCTACGCCGGCGGGGACCTCGTGGCCATCCGGCCCACCGAGGCCGGCATCCCCGAGGTCGTCGAGAAGCGCACCATCGCCGACCTGGCCGCATGGCCCTATCCCAAGCAGCAGCTCGTCCCGCTGACCGAGGTGGTCCACGACCGGCTCAACGTCGAGGTCTTCCGGGGCTGCACCCGGGGCTGTCGCTTCTGCCAGGCGGGGATGATCACCCGCCCGGTGCGTGAGCGCCCGGCCGAGCAGGTCGCCACCATGATCCGCGACGGCCTGGCCCGGACGGGCTACGACGAGGTGGCCCTCACCTCGCTGTCCACCGCCGACTACAGCGGCATCGAGGACTCGGTGCGGGCCGCCATCGACGGCGACGCCACCGGCTGCGGCCGGGTGTCGGTGTCGCTGCCCAGCCTGCGGGTGGACGCCTTCACCGTGGGCATCGCCGCCCAGATCCAGCGGGCCCGCCGCACCGGCCTGACCTTCGCCCCCGAGGCCGGCACCTGGCGCATGCGCCAGGTCATCAACAAGCTCATCCGCGACGAGGACCTCTACGGCGCCGTCGAGTCGGCCTACTCGCAGGGTTGGCGGCGCATGAAGCTCTACTTCCTCACCGGCCTGCCCACCGAGACCGACGAGGACACCCTGGGCATCGCCCGACTGGCCCGCAACTGCGTCGAACTGGGCCGGAAGCACACCGGCAAGCCGTCGGTCACGGTGTCGGTCGGCGGCTTCGTGCCCAAGCCCTTCACACCCTTCCAGTGGTTCGGCCAGAACACCGCCGCCGAACTGCGCCGCAAGGTGGGCCTGCTGCGGGACGACCTGCGCCGGGACAAGGGCGTGGCCCTCAAGTGGCACGACCCCAGCGCGTCGCTCATCGAAGGCCTCCTGTCCCGGGGCGATCGCCGTCTGGGTCCGGTCATCGAGGACGTGTGGCGGGCCGGCGGCACCTTCCAGGAGTGGTCCGAGCACTTCGACCTCAGCCGCTGGACCGACGCCCTGGAGCGCCGCGGCCTCTCCCTCGACTGGTACGTGCACCGCCACCGCACCGAGGACGAGGTCCTGCCCTGGGACCACCTGTCGGCCGGCCTCCACAAGGACTTCCTCTGGCAGGACTGGCGCGACGCCCTGGCCGAGGTCGGCCTCGAGGACTGCCGCTGGACCCCGTGCTACGACTGCGGGGCCTGCACCGGCTACGGGATCGAGCACATCGTGGCCTCGGCCATCCCGCCCGCCGGGGGCAGCCAGGGCACCGGCCAGGGCCTCGACTGGCACGCCGCCGTGCCCGTCACGCTCTCGGGGCGGCCGTCGTGAGCACCGCCCTCACCGTCCGCTTCCGCTTCACCAAGCACGGCAAGGTGCGGTTCACCTCGCACCGCGACGTGGCCCGGCTCTGGGAGCGGGCCCTGCGGGTCGCCGGGGCCACGGTGACCTACAGCGAGGGCTTCTCGCCCCGCCCGCGCCTCGCCTTCGGCCTGGCCCTGCCCACGGGGGCGGCCTCCGACGGCGAGTACGTCGACGTCCGCCTCGAGGAGGAACCGGCCGACGGCCTCGACGTGCTCTGCGCCCGGCTGGCCGCCGCCCTGCCCGAGGGCATGGAGGTCCCGGCCGCCGCCGTGCTGGAACCCGGCGCCCCGTCGCTGCAGGAGGTGGTCGACGCCTCCGAGTGGTCGATCCTGCTCGACCGCGACCTCGATCCTTCCTCGGTGGGGGTGGCGGTCGCCGCCGCCCTCGCCGCCGACGAGCTCCCGGTCCGCCGGGAGCGCAAGGGCAAGGAGCAGGTCGCCGACCTGCGCCCGGCCCTGCTCGACCTGGCCGTGGCGCCGGGCCCCGACGGGCCCGGGCTCACCGCTGTCCTGGCCACCCGACCCACGTCCTTCCGCCCCGAGGAGCTGGCCCTGGTCCTCGATCCCTCGTGGCGGGTGGAGCGGGTGTGCCGATTGCACCAGTGGATCCTCGACGGGGAGCGCCGGCACGAGCCCGTGCCGCTGGGCGCCCCGTCGCCGCGCGCCGAGGTGCGCGCGTCATGAGAAGGGAACGCACCCATGTCCGACCATCGCGAGGGGGCCGACACGGCCCCGGGCGCCGACGCGCCACCGGCTGACACCAGCCGCATCCCCGACGAGCTGCCCGACCGCATCTCGGAGAACCGTCCCTCGGCCGAGGTGGCCGAGAAGGCCCTGGTGCGCAAGCCCCAGATCGGCGACACGCGTCCCGCCCCCGCGGGCGAGGACGCGCCCGCTGGGGGCGGTGGCCCGGGGCGGGGCGGCGCGGGCGAGGGGGGCGGCTCGTCCTCCGGTCGCCGCCGGCGCCGCCGGGGTGGCCGCGGCCGAGGCGGGGGCGGCGGTGGTGGTGGTCAGCAGGGCGGCCAGCAGGGAGGCCAGCAGGGCCAGCGCGGCGGCCAGCCAGGCCAGCGCGGCGGCCAGCAGCGCGG
>CAYTJS010000069.1:0-13822 GCA_964438115.1 uncultured Iamiaceae bacterium | reverse complement strand
TGAAGGGTCGGATGCGCAAGGCCAAGGCCGTACTGCGCACCGAGTTGGCCGGCACCTCGTTGCGGCTGGGTGAGCTCCGATGAGCGCCTGGCACGTCGACGACGCCGTGGTGGCCGCCTACGGCGAGCGCCGCCTGGATCCGGTCCAGCGGGCCTCGGTCGAGGCCCACGCGGCGCGGTGTGGGGAGTGCCGTGACGCCCTCGGCGCCGTCGGGGTCACCGAGGTCGCCGGCGCCGGGGCACCGGGGTTCGATCTCGATCGGCTCTGGTCACGGGTCGAGGCGAGAGTCACCACGCCGGAGGTGAGCCGGGTGGACCGGGTCCTGATCCGCCTGGGGCTGTCGATGCCCGATCTCGTCGTCCTGCGGTTCGCCGCCGCTGGAAGCCGCCAGTGGACCATCGCCACCACCCTCGTCCTGACCGTCACGGCGTTGGCGGCGGTGCTCGGCCCGGTCGAGTCCGCCCACGCCTCCTTCCTGATCGTGGCGCCGCTCCTCCCCGCGTTGGGCGTGGCGGCGACCTATCGGCTCGTGCCCCCCGGCGTCGACCTCCTCGAGCGCACCGCCCCGTACCCGCCGGCGCGGCTGCTGCTGTGGCGCACGGCCTACGTGGTGACCGCGGCCGTGCCCGTCGCCGTGGCGCTGGGGCTCGTCGTCCTGCGCCACCCCGGTGCAGCAGTGAGCTGGCTGCTGCCGGCCCTCGCCTGCACCCTGAGCGTGGTGGCGGCTGCCACTCGCCAGGACCCGACCCGCCCGGCCGCCGTCGTCGCCGTGTGCTGGACGGCCGTCGTGGTCGCCTGGCAGGTCCGGGACACGCCGTGGGCCATCACCGACGTGTCGACCCAGGGGGTGGCGCTGGCCGTCTCCGTCGCCGCCGCCCTGGTGCTCCATCGCCGCCTCGCCGGCGGCCCGAACACGTCCGCCGTCGGCGGCATCTGAAGGAGGTCCCGTGCCCACCACCGTCCGCGTGTCGCAGGTGACCCGCCGCTACGGCGCCGTCACCGTGCTCGACGATGTCAGCTTCGACCTGTCGCCGGGCATCACGGCGCTGCTCGGCCCCAACGGCGCCGGCAAGACCACCCTGCTCGGGCTGTTGAGCACCGCCGCCGTCGCCGACGCCGGCGAGGTCACCGTCCTCGGCCGCCCGGCCGACGGCGCGCTGGCCGAGCGCACCGAGATCCGACGACGCCTCGGCTACCTACCCCAGGAGGTCCGCTTCCCCGCCGGGATGTCGGTCTTCGGGTTCCTCGACTACATCGCCGTGCTCAAGGAGTGGAGCGACACCTCCGCCCGCCACGCCGAGGTGCGACGGGTCCTCGGCGTCGTCGGTCTCGACGACCGACCGACCATCAAGGTGCGGAGGCTGTCGGGCGGCCAGCGGCGACGCCTGGCCTTCGCCCAGGCGCTCATCGGTGACCCCGAGCTGTTGATCCTCGACGAACCGACGACCGGCCTGGACCCCGAGCAGCGAGCCGCATTCCGGGCCACGCTCTCCGAGCGGGCCCGCACCGGCACCGTGCTGCTTGCCACCCACCAGACCGAGGACGTCGCCGCAGTGTGCGACAGAGTCATCGTTCTCGTTGCCGGAAGGGTGGCCCACGACGGTGATGTCGCCGGCTTCGTGGCGTCGGCCCGCGACCGGGTGTGGCTCGACGACCGGCCCGTACCCGATGCCGTCGCCACCTGGCGGGACCCCGGCGGCGGTGTCCGCTCTGTCGGGGGCACGCCACCGCCGACCGCCCGGGCAGCGGCGCCGACCGTCGAGGACGCCTACCTGCTCCTCGTCGGCCCGGCCGCCACGGAGGAGGCGGCATGACCGCGACCGACGTCCGCCCCAGGGCGGCGACCACCACCCCGCACCGGGCGCCGTGGATCGACCTCGCCCGCATCGAGGCCGGCCGCTACCTGGGCCGCCCGGCCTTCCTCGTCGGACTGGTGCTCACCTACGCGGCCCTGCTCCCGTACCTCGACGGCGCCGAGCCGACCGACGAGCTGTCGATGATCGCTCCCGCCGCCCTCATCGGCATGGTCGGCATCAGCGTCAGCGCCCACCGCGTCTGGGCGTCGGACCGCTGCGCCGAGGCGGCGGGCCCGACCCCGGTGGGCCAGGCCGCCCGCACCGTCGGGCACCTGATTGCCTGCCTCGTGCCCTTCGTCGCCGGTCTCGGGTTCGTCCTGATCACGCTGGTGCGGGCCCGGTCGGTGCCGACCGTGCCCGACGGGTACGCGGCGATGATGTCGGACGCCTGGGTCGCCGCCGTGTGGCTGGCGCTGGGCGCCGTGAGCTGCCTCGGCGGGCCGATCCTCGGCGTCGTCGTCGCTCGGCGGAGCGACCGGGCCGCCGCCCCGATCGTGACCACGGTCGGTCTCGTCGTCGCCGTGATCGTCTTCCAGGGCCTGTTCGAGCCGTTGCGTCGTGTGCGTGTCGTCCTCCCGTGGACCTACTGGGGCGGTCCCTTCGGCATCGACGGCGATCCCCAGCGGTCGCTGGTGCTCAGCGGCGCCCCGGGCTGGTGGCTGGTGTACCTGGTCGTGCTGTGCGTCATCGGCGCGGTCGTCGCCGTCCGCAGCGATCCCGACGCCCGCAGCCCCCGTGGCCGCGTCGCCCTGCTGGGGTTGGTGGTGGTCGCCGTCGTCTCCGCGGCACTGGCGATGTGGACCGGCACGCCGGAGACCCTGGTCAGTCCCGTGCGGGGCGACGGCCCGGCCTGGGGTGGCTGACCGGGTGCCCGCCGACTGGCGCAGCGTCCTCCGCCACCTCGCCGTGGCCACGCCGTGGGCCCTGCTGGTCGGCGCGGCGACACTCGTCGCCGGGTGCGTCACCCTCGTGGCCCGGTGGCCCGACGCCCTCTGGCCGCTCCACGGCATGGCCCTGGGGGTGGTCGTCGGGACGGCGGCGGTCGCCGTCGACGAGCGCGCCGCCCTGCTCGTCGACGTGTGTCCACGGCCGCTGTGGTGGCGCACCGCCGTCCGCGCCTGGGGCCCCGTGTCCCTGGCCCTCGTCTGGGTCACGCTGCACGCTGCGCTGCGGGCTGATCTCCCAGCACGCCTCGACGTGTTGGTGCTGCAGGGTCTGGTGGCCTCGGCGCTCGGATTCGGCACGGCCACCGCCGGCCGGGCTGCGGGCCGGGCCGAGCCGGGCATCGTCGTCGCAGTCACGGCGGTACCGCTCGTGGCGGGGGCAGCCCTGGCCCGGCCCTTCGAAGCCGACCTACCGCTGTTCCCGGTCTGGCCCCACGAGGACTGGGAGCGGGCGGCGCTCCTGTGGGCTGCCCTCGGCGTGACCGCGTTGTCGGTGCTGACATTGGCGTTGTGGCACGACGGCCGGCCTGCACCACGACGCCGGTCGGTCGCCCCGAACCGGTTGGCGTGATCCCGATCCGGCGTTCGAGGCGACAGGACGGACAGACCCGAGGCCCTCGGGTCCCGACCGAACGGAGACGATCCATGCCGACCCCCGCCGCCCACCGCCTCGTCCCGGCGCTGCTGCTCGCCGCCCTGGCCGTCGGGACGCTCGCCGCCTGCGGTGACGACGCCGACGAGACCACCGCGACCACGGCAGCCACCGACCCGCCGACGACCGAGGCAGCCGTCGGCGACGCCGACGCGCTGGACGCCTTCTGCGCCGCCGCCACCGAGCTGGTCGGCATCACCCCCACCGCCGAGCAGCTCGCCGACTACGCGGCGTTGGCCCCGGACGAGATCGCCGGGCCCGTCCAGGTCTTCGTCGACGCCTTCGAGGCCAACGACGGTGACCTGGGTGCCGTGTTCTCGGACCCCGAGGCGTCGAGCGCGGCCGACGAGATCGCCGCCTTCGAGGCCGACGAGTGCGGTATCACCCCGCCCGCACCGCCGCCCGGCGCCCCGGCCGCCAGCTAGCGGTTCGTCCCGACTCGACGCTCGCGCCCCGCTGCCGGCGGACGCGGGGAGGTCGGTCATCGACGGTCATGAGGGCAACGCCGGCCGCGACGATGTCGACGTGCCGCCATCACCCCCGGCGGGAGGTGCCGGCCAGGCCGGCCGACCGTCGGGCGACGGACCCGCTCACCTTCGCTGCGGCGACGGCACCGGCCGCCGTCGCCCCCGAGAGGACCAGCCCACCCCATGAGTGACACCACCGCACGGTCCCCCCGGGCCACGACGGGCCGCAGCCCGAGGGTGGCGTCCACCTCTGTCCTGCCGAGACCAGCCACGTGTTGCGGCTCGGCCGGTCCTTCCTCCAGGAGGACGAGATGGCCCCGATCGTCGCCATGATCGAGGAGCACCTACCACGATCGGGCTCGCCCCGAGCAGCTGGGCGATGTGGCCGACGGCAGCCGGATCGGGAGCGACCGACCAGGAGCTGGTCCGTCATCCTGTGCCTCGGCCAGCCGGGCCCCGTTTTTCGACAAGTCCTGGCGCCTCGGCGATGGAGAGGACCGCCGGTGTGAGGCGCGGCCGGCCCCGGGGACCGGTCAGCCGAAGTCCATGCCCTCGAGGGGCGTCGACGGGGTCAGGTCGGGCAGGTGCATCATGCGGAAGCTGTTCGCCAGGCCGAGCAGGGCGGCGAGCAGCGGGATGGCGAGGGCGACCTGCAGGGACCGGTTGCGGGCGTCGTCGTTGATCTCGAGGATCGCCGCCTCGACCTCGGGCGGCTCGTCGGTGATGAGGGCGTCGAGCTGGGTGTTGCTCATGACCTCGGCGTCGTCCTCGAGCGCGGTGGCGATCTGCTCCTGCTGGGCCGGGGGGATGACGGTGCTCTCCTCGGTCATATTGGTGAAGGAGAAGGCCAGCGCCGCCAACATCACCCCACCGGCCATGGCGAGGCCGAAGCTCAGCCCGAAGGACCCAGCGGCGGAGTTGACCCCGGCGGCCTCGCTCACCCGCTGCTCGTCGACGGGGGCGAGGGTGTAGTTGTTCAGCTGCGACACCAGCAGGCCCAGACCGGCGCCGGCGACGGCGAGCGGGACGACGAGGTACCAGCCGCTGCTCACCCGGGGCACGAGCGGGATGATGGCGGCGATGCCGACGGCGGTCAGGGCGAAGCCGGAGCGGATGACCTGCGCCGGCCGCCGGTCACCGGCCTTCTTCCCGGCGATCACGGCGACGGCGAACATCGTCAGCGACAGCGGCGTCAGCGAGAGGCCGGCCTGCATCGCGTTGTACTCCAGGGTCATCTGGAGGAACAGCGGCAGGGCGATCATGGCCCCGCCCAGGCTGATGTTCTGGAGCATCACCCCGGAGATGCCGGCCGTGAAGTTGGGGTGACGGAAGAGGTCGGGGTCGATGAGGGCCTCGCGCCCGGTCGCCTCGCGTCGGACCAGCCACCATGCCAGCGATCCCAGGCCGACGGCACCGACGGCCATCAGGAGGCCGACCATCTCGCCGCCCTCCTGCCAGACGAGGATGCCCAGCACCAGGCCGCCCATGCCGACCACCGAGAGGAGGGCGCCGACGACGTCGACCTTCCGGGAGCCGGTGTAGGCGACGTCGCGGACCAGGCCGATCTGGAGCAGCACGATGGCGATGATGACGACCTCGAGGGCGAAGCCGACCCGCCACGACAGGTAGGTGGTGACCAGCCCGCCGAGGAGGGGGCCGACGGCGGCGGCGATGGCGGCGGCGGCGCCGACCAGGGCGTAGGCCTGCTTCTGGGCGGTCCCACCGAAGTTGCCGTGGATCAGCGACTGCATGGCCGGGAGGAGGAGCGAGGCCCCGAGGCCACCGATGACCGCCCAGAAGATGACGATGGCGGTCACGCTCTGGGCGAGGGTCATGGCCAGGGCCCCGATGGCGTAGGCGCACAGGCCGATGACGTAGGCCCGCTTGCGGCCGATGAGATCTCCGACCTTGCTGTTGATGAGGATGAAGGCGGCCGACACCAGGGCTTCGAGGGCGATGGCGGACTGCACGGCGCTGGCCGTGGTGTCCAGGTCGTCGATGACCGCCGAGATCGACACGTTCATCAGCGACGTGTCGACCACCAGCACGAACATGGCCATGGCCAGCAGGATCGAGAGGCGGCGGCTGCCGCTCGCCTCCTCGCCGGCGACCGGCGCGGTCTCACCCATCGGGGGCTCCGCCGGGGCCGTCGCCACTGTGCGGGCCCGGCGGCCGGTGGGTGATGTCGGTCAGGGCCTGCTCCAGGCTCGGGTAGAAGTGCTCCTGGTCCAGGGTGGTGTCGAGGCCGTAGCGCTCGATGAGCTCGCGGAGGCGACCCCGCAGTTCGACGAAGGCGAGGTGGACCCCCTTGGCATTCAGCTCCTCGTCGAGGTCCCGTAGCACCTCGGCCGCGGTGACGTCGACGTCGGTGACCGCCTCGCACTGGAGGACGACCCAGTCCGGTCGGCGGTCGCGGACGATGGCCCGGACCTGGTCGCGGAACTGGTTCACGTTGGCGAAGAACAGCGGGGCCTCCCACCGGAAGACGACCACCCCGTCGACCTGCCGGGCGTCGGGGTACGCCGTGATGCTGTGCCAGCCACCGACCTCGGGGACCTCGCCGATCACGGTGCCGTGTGGCCACCAGTTGCGCCGGAAGAACAGAAGCACCGCCAGGACGATGGCCACCACGATCCCCTGCAGCACACCGAGGAACATCACACCGCCGGTGGCCACCAGGCTGATCGCCAAGGACGACGGCCGGATCGTCGCGTAGCGGCGCAGGGCGCCGAGGTCGGTCAGCGAGAGGGCGGCGACGATGACCACCGCGGCCAGGGCCGTCTGCGGCAGGTCGGCGAGCAGGCCGTTGAGGAACAGGAGGAGCAGGGCCACCAGGCCGGCGCCCACCAGCCCGGTGGCCTGGGTCCGGGCGCCGGCCTGGTCGGCCACGGCCGTGCGCGAGCCGCTGACCGACACGGCGAACCCTTGGAAGAAGCCGGCGGCGACGTTGGCGGCACCGATGCCGACCATCTCCTGGTCGGCATCGACCTCGTCGCCCCGTCGGGCGGCGAAGCTGGTGGCCGTGGCGATGGTGTCGGTCAGCGACACCATCGTGATGCCCATCGCTCCGACGAGCAGGGGAAGGACGTCGGACCACTCCGTCCAGGGCAGCGAGGGGGTCGGGACGCCCTGGGGCAACGTCCCGACGGTGGCCACCCCGTCGGCGGCCAGGTCCAGCAGGGCGGAGACGGCGGTGACACCGATCACGGCGACCAGCACCGCGGGGACGGTGGTCGTGAAGCGCGGCAGCACGAGCAGCACGGCGAGGACGGCGAGACCGGTCACGAGGGTGGTCCGGTTCGTCTGGTCGAGGTTCTGGGCGAACTGCCGGACCTCGTCGACGAAGCCGTCGGCGTCGGTCGAGAACCCGAAGAGCTTGGGGAGTTGGCCGACGATGATCGTGACGGCCAGGCCGTTGAGGTAGCCGACCCGCACCTCGCTCGACAGCAGGTCGGCGACGAAGCCGAGCTTGGCGATCCCGAGGCCGATCTCGATGAGACCGACGAGCACGGCCAGCATGCCGGCCAACACGACGGCGCTCTCGGGGTCGCCGACCACGAGGAGGGGGGTGATCGTGGCCAGGATCAGGGGCGACACCGACGAGTCGGGTCCGAGGACCAGGACCCGCGACGGGCCGAAGACGGCGTAGCCGACGAGGCAGGCGATGGTCGTGTAGAGGCCGGTGACCGGGGGCAGGCCCGCCAACTCGGCATACGCCATGCCCTGGGGCACGAGGATCGCCGCCAGGACCACCCCGGCCACCAGATCGGAGCGCAGGTCGGCCCGCTCGTAGCGGCCGAGGTTCAGGACTCCCGGCGCCCACCGGCGCAAGGTCCCGGTGCGGCCGTCGGTCATCGTCGACCCGGGCCGAGGGAGGCGATGCCGCGGGCGACGAGGACCAGGTCGCCCACCGAGACGTCCCGAGCGCGACGGCGCTCGGCGGCGCTCAGGTTGCCCTCGGGCACGAGGAGCCGCAGGCCACGCGGGTGGATGCGGAACTCGAGCGGGGTGTCGAGTTGCAGCGCCTCGCCGTCGATGCCGACGTGGGCACGACCCGACCGTGACCTCACCTGGAAGGTCTCGGTGGTGAACTCGTGCCAGTGTCGGCTGCGACGGCGCTGCCCCAGCGCCGAGCTGGCCAGTACCGCGGCAGCTTCCCGACCGGTGGCGGCGGTGACGGCCACCACGCCGAGGCTGCCGGTGTCGAGTCGACGTCGCTGGGTTGCCTCGAGGGTGGCGCCGAGCACGTAGGGGTTGTTGGAGACCTGGATGAGGTAGGCGCCGTCGATCTCCTGGCCGTCCGGCGTCGTGAACTGGAGGTCGAAGGGTGCCTCGGTCCGACCGAGCAGGTCGGGCAGGAGGGCCTTGGTGGTCTCGGCCTTGGCCTCGCGGTATCCCTCCTGCTGCACGATCACGGCGTAGACGCCGAGCGACACGTTGTTGACGAACAGCCGGTCACCGACGGTCGCGTAGTCGATGCGACGTTCGACGGCGTCACGGAACGCGAGCAGGCTCCCCCTCGGGTCGTCACGATCGAGGCCGAGGTCGAGCGCGAAGTGGTTGCGGGTGCCCGCGGGGACCACGACGAAGGGCAGGTCGTGCTCGATGGCGATCGAGGCGACGAGGGCCTGGGACCCGTCGCCACCGGCCATGCCGAGGCAGTCGGCGCCCCGGGCCACCGCGTCGCGGGCCAGCACCTCGAGGTCGAGGCCGTGGTCGAGCATCACGACGTCGACGCCCAGGTCCTGGGCCAGGTCGACGAGGTCGAACGCCTCGACCTTGCCGCCTCCCGACCACGGGTTGCAGAGCAACACCGGACGCTCGGGTCGGGTGGTCACGGCCGGGCGCCGGACGTCCCGCTCGTGGAGGTCGTCGACCATGGCCGCCCGACCGCAGGCCACGGCGCCGCCGAGCAGGGCCACGACGATCACCACCCGGAGCAGGGGGTGGTCGGCGGCCGGCGTGGCGGCCGAGATGGCCACGATCACCACCACGACCCCCACGACCAGACCCCCCAACCCGATGCTGCGCCGGGGTTGGTGCTCGGTGATCACCCACCAGGAGGCGCCGACGGCCAGGAGCAGGCCACCCATCGCCGCGACCAGGGCGCCCACGTTCCGGAGCGCGACGGCGGTCGTGAGGATCACCGACGTGGCCCCCAGACCCAGGGCGACGAGGGCCAGTGCCCGGCGCCGCGGGCCGATGGCCGGGGCGCCCGACGAGTCGCGAGGGGGCATCACCACACCAGTCGACCCATCGCGCCCACGTCCCACATCATCCCTCAGGGATGATGTGGGGCCGGTCGGTCCCTGCCTACGGTCGTCATCGGCCGCTGAATCTCCCGGAGTCGACATGGCCCGCTACCAGATCGTGGTCGAAGGTACTGCGGAGTGGCTCCTCGGCACGGCGCTCGAGGATTTCGAGGTCAGGACGGTGGCCGGTGGCCGCACCTGCCTCGTCGGTGAGGTGGTCGATCAGGCTCACCTGCAGGCGGTGCTCCAGCGCCTGGGCAGCTTCAACGTGACCATCGTGGACCTCCATCGCCTCGACTGATTTCGTCTTTCGGTCCTGCCGTTCGGCCCTTCTCGGGGCCCTGCCGGGCGGAGACCATGAGGCCATGACCACGACGGGAGCCCTCGCCGAGGCCGTGGTCGTCCCCGCAATGGTCGGCCGCCCGGCCCTCGAGCGTCGCCTCGACCGCCTGCCACCCGGTGGGGTGGCCCTGGTCGTCGCCCCGGCCGGCTCGGGCAAGTCGGTGCTGGTACGGCAGTGGGTGGAACGGCTCGGGTCGCGCCCCGTCGTGGTGCTGCCGTTGGCGGCCCGCCATGAGGATGCCGCCGTGCTCCTGGCCGACCTCGCCGCCGGGTTGGGTCCCCAGGTGCCGAACGCAGCGCCCGTCCTGCGCGAGCGGGCGCCGGTCGGCGGGGCCCGCCTGGGGCCTGAGGTCGTCGAGGCCGTGCACGACACCCTGGCCGCCCTCGACCACGACGTCCTCCTCGTGCTGGAGGACCTGCACCTGCTCACCCGGACGGCCGTGCTGGAGGAACTGGGGGCCTTGGCCCTTCGGCTGCCCCCTCGGGTGCGTCTGGTCGTGACCAGCCGAATGGGACCCGCTGTGGCGGCTCAGTCCCCTGCGTCTGGACGATCGCCTCGTCGAACTGCGGGGCGCCGACCTGGCCTTCGGGTCCACCGAGGGCCACGAGCTGATCACGGCCGTCTCGGGGCGCGACCTCACCGCTGCGCAGACCGCATCCCTCGTGGAGCGGGCCGACGGGTGGGCGGCAGGACTGAAGCTGGCCGCCCTCTCACTGCAGGACGCCGACGACGTCGACGGGCTGATCGCGTCGGTGACCGGCACCGATCGCCTCATCAGCGACTACCTCATCGAGGAGGTGCTCAGGACGCTGGACCCCGGCCTCCGCCGGTTCCTCCTCCGGACCTCGGTCGTCGAGTGGTTCACCCCCGAGCTCGCCGAGGCGCTCCTGGGGGAGGGGGGCGCCCGGGAGCGGATCGAGGAGCTGGACCGCCGGTCGCTCTTCCTGACCTCCCTCGACCCGAGCGTCGAGTCGTACCGGTACCACCATCTCTTCGCCGACCTCCTCCGCCACCGGCTCCGGCTCGAGATGCGCGACGAGGTCAACCGCGTGCACGCCACGGCGGCCGAGTGGCTCGTGGAGAACGGACACCTGGGGGACGCCGTGACCCAGCTGCTGGCTGCAGATGACCACGATGTGGCGTTCGAGTTGATCGCCCGGGAGGGCCACCAGTGGTTCGAGCGCGGGGAGGCAGCGACACTGGTCGCCTGGCTGTCCGCCATCGTCGACCGCTCCGGCGGTCTCGACCGCGTCCGTGTGGACGTGGGCATGAACCTGCTGGCCGCCCAGGTCGCCGCTGACGAGTCGGTCGCCGCTGCCGTGACCCATCGCCATCTCCTCCGCCGGGCGGACCTGGCGGGTGGCGAGCAGGTCGCCGCCGAGGCCTTGCACGCCCTGCAGGTGTTCCGCGAGTTGGCTCCCATGGAGGCGCTCCGGGCCGCCCGCCGGGTGCGCGCGACCCTCCCGGACCTGGCCGAGGACGAGGTCGTCGACTTCCTCGGTCTCGGCGGTCGCTCGTCGGTCGAGGTCAGGGCCCTCCACGCGGAGGGATGGGCTCACTTCGTCCTGGGCGACCCCCGTGCCAGCGTCGATGTCCTCCGCCACGGCCTGGGTCGACCTGGCGCCGACTATCCGATGTGGCGGATCTACCTGCAGGGGGCGCTGGCCCTCGTCCTGGCCTGGGTCGGGCAGAGCGCCGAGGCCGAGGCGCTGGCGCGGGGCGCCGTCGGGGTCGCCGACCGGCTGGGCACCACCCGACACGACTCGATCACCACCGCCCACCTGGCCCTCGCCCTCACCCACCTCGACCGGCTGGAGTGCACCGTCGCCGCCGACCACCTGGATGCGGCCGCCGAACTGAACCGTCGTCGCCTCGCCAGCTTCGTGTTCCTCGACCTCCACCGGGCCATCGAGGCCCGCCTCCTTGCCCTCACCGACGGACCGAAGGTCGCCCTCGGCCTCCTGGGCGAACCGTCGTCGTGGGCGGTGGAGGCTCCCGTGCTCACCGATGCCAACCGGGCGTTCGAGGCCCAGCTCCGATTGCGGTCGGGCAGCATCGCGGTCGCCCGGGCCCTTCTCGCCGGGCGCCACGACGCCGCCACCGCCGCGGCCCGCGTCGACGTCGCCCTGGCGCTCCGTGACCCGGTCGCGGCCCGGGAGGTGGTCGAGGCCTGGGACCCCGGGCCTGACGACGTCCGGTCGACGGTTGCCCGCCTGCTCCGGCTCGCCGCCGTGTCCCTGGCGGAGGGGCGGCCGACCCAGGCCGATACCGCCCTGGTCGAGGCGGTCGCCGTGGCCGAGACGGCGTCGCTGCGCTGGCCGTTCCTCGAGGTCCCCGCAGTCCTCGGGGTGCTCCGCCGCGGCCCCCGGGTCCCGTCGGTCCTCCTTGGCCCGCTGCTCGCGGCGCACGGCCCCTCCCTCGACCTTCGGGACCGGGCGCAGGATCGGCTGATCGAGCCACTCACCGATCGCGAGCTGGCGGTGCTGGCCGAGTTGCCCGGTCGCACACGGAACCAGGAGATCGCCGCAGCGCTCTACATCTCGGTCAACACCGTCAAGACCCATCTGCGCAGCATCTTCCGCAAGCTCGACGTGACCGATCGGGACGAGGCCATCACCCGGGCCACCGAGCTCGGTCTCCTCTGAGCGGCAGCACGGGATCACCGCACCCGGATGTCGTAGTCCAGGTCGATGGCGAACTGCTCGTTCTCGGGTGGGGTGTTGCCCTCGACATCACAGCGGAAGCAGTTGTGCAGGGTCAGGGACGTGGTGCCCGGGCCGGTGGCCTCGAGCACGAACACCTCGGTGTGGCCGGCGCCCACCAGGTCGGTGTCGACTCCTTCGGAGAAGCGGTCGACGATGCGGGCCACCGCGTCGTCGGGCGCCTGGGCCACCACCCAACGGTCGCCGACGCTCGGGTTCTCCTCCACCCGCAGCGCGAGCCGGTCACCCACCTCCGCGTCGACCTGTTCGCCGGCGAGGAGGTCCACCGGAGTCCGGTCGTTCCCACCGTCGGGTGGTGCGACGGTCGTCGTCGGCGGCTCGTCGTCGCTCGTGACCAGCACCACTGCCCCGACGATGGCGCCCGCCAGCGCGCCGACAAGAAGGGTCCACCGGAGTCGCCGCACGCCCCCACCCTCGCCCACTGGCCCGCCCCGGGGCAGGGCCGTTCGACCCGGTACCGGTGCCTGGTTGTCACCCGCAGGTGGTGGTGGGGTCCCGATCGGCCAGTCGGTCGGTGAGCCACCGGGCCACGTCGTCGTCGGCGGCGGCCAGCACGCCGTCGTGGCCGGCGCCGGGATAGGTGCGGTACTCGACGGCGACGCCCTCGGGGCACAGCTCGTCGACCAGCTCGGCGCTCAGGACCGGGGGCACGGACTCGTCCTGGTCCCCGTGCACGACCAGGAGGGGGCCGCGCGCAGCCGCGCTGTCCGAGCGGCAGCAGTCGTCGAGCACCTCCGCCAGCTGGTCACCCACTGCCGGGCTGGTCAGCATTGCCGAGGCCTCGAGGTCGGCGAAGCCCGGCACCGCCTCCTCCCAGCAGCCGTGGGTGAGCAGCGGCTCCCGGGCGGCGGCCACTGGCCGCAGGGCCACCGCCGGGTCGAGGGCCGGGTCGAGCTCGGCGGCGGCCTCCAGCAGCAGGGCCCCGTAGCCCCGTCCCTCGGGCACGCCGAACATCAGGGGGGCGATGGTGCCGAGGCGGGCCGACGGGGCGGCGACGACCGCCCCGCGGTACTCGAGGTCCTGGAGGACGTCGGCCGCCTGCTGGTCGGTGGCCAGGGCGGCCAGCCCGCCCTCGGAGTGGCCCACGACGAGCCAGGTCGGGGCCAGGACCCCGGCGTCATCCAGGTCGTGGGTGGCGGCGACCGAGTCGATCGTGGCCGCGGCCAGCTCATCGGCGACGTGGTAGCCGTGCACCCCCGGGGTGCCCAGGCCGTGGTAGTCGGTGGCGGTGACGACGACGCCCTGGTCGAGCAGTCGCCGGGCCTGGGCGCCGTAGTCGTCGTAGAACAGGTTGCCGGTGGCGCTCGGGGCGCAGCGGTCGGCGATGCCCGTCGTGCCGTGGGCCCAGGCGACCACCGGGCGACCACCCGGGGGCGCCGACCCGCTCGGGGTCAGCACCATCCCGCTGACCACGGCGGGCGCACCCGAGGCGGTGGTCGAGCGGTAGTGGATCCGCCAACCACGGGCCCCGGCGAGGGGGCCGGTCAGGTCCACGGGCTCGGTGCGCAAGACGTCGCCCGACTCGGCCCCGGCGACGGCGACGGGATCGAGGGTGGTCACGTCGTAGAACGCGGGGTCGGCGGTC
>CAYTJS010000068.1:0-13880 GCA_964438115.1 uncultured Iamiaceae bacterium | reverse complement strand
CCCCACCACCGCGTCACCCTCCACCCGCGCCCGCCGCGGCCGTTGACCCCCAACCCCCCGATCTGAAATTGCGTGAGCTGGTCACCCTCAGGCGGACCAACTCACGCAATTTCGGGGTGAGGGCCGGGCGGACCGTTGATGCCCCGCAGGAAGGCCGCCCACCGCACCGCCATGGCCCATCGTCGCGCCTGTCCGCATCCGGCGAGAACAGTCGGCCGGTGCCGGGTAGACCTGCACCCATGGACACCGCGGCAATGGACACCCCGACCGGCCTCATCGAGTACACGGTGGACGGCGACACCCTCATCTGCCTCCACTTCGTGGAGCGCTCAGCGGCACCCCGCGACGACGCCTCGGCGGTCGGGGCGGCCCTGCGCCGTTACTTCGCCGGTGACGTGCACGCCCTCGACGACGTGGCCGTCCGCTTCGACGAGGGCACCCCGTTCCAACAGGAGGTGTGGCACGCCCTGCGCACCATCCCGGCGGGCGAGACCATCAGCTACGCCGAGCTGGCCCGCCGGGTCGGCCGCCCCACCGGCTTCCGGGCCGTGGGCGGGGCCAACGGCCGCAACCCCGTGGCCGTGGTCGTGCCCTGCCACCGGGTGATCAACGCCGACGGCGGCCTCGGTGGCTACCGCGGCGGGCTCGACCACAAGCGCTGGCTGCTCCGCCACGAGGGCGTGCCCCTGGCCGAGGACTCCACCGCCGCCCTGTTCTGACCGCCACCGCCACGGGGTTCTGGCCCTGGATTTCGGTGCCCCCGCACCGAAATCACCGGCCAGAACGCTGGAGGGCGGGGGCCAGGTCGCCGCGGTCCTTCACCACGACATCGGTGAGGTCGAGCCAGCCGGCCAGGAGGGCCAGTTCGTCGGCCAGGGCGGCGGCCACCTCGTGGAGGTCGACGCCGGCCTCGGCGTGGGCGGCCTGCACCAGCAGGTGCCCGGCGGCCCGGTCAGCCTTCAGGTCGACCCGGGCGACGTACCGGTCACCCAGCAGGAACGGCAGCACGTAGTACCCGAAGACCCGCTGGGGCGCCGGGACGTAGATCTCGATGCGGTAGTTGAAGCCGAACAGGCGCTCGACCCGGGACCGCTCCCACATGACCTGGTCGAAGGGCGAGACCAGGGCCCGGGCCTTCACGTACCGGGGCAGGTGGGCGTCGGGGTGGCGGTAGGCCGGCTCCCGCCAGCCCTCGACCTCGATCACCTCCAGCATCCCGTCGGCCGCCATCTCGGGCAGGAGTCGACGGGCGGCGGTGATGGGCAGGCGGAAGTAGTCCGCCAGGTCGCGGGCGGTGCCGATGCCGTGGCCCCGGGCCGCCACCTCCAGCAGGCCGACGAGGGCGTCCCGTTCGGGCGGGGTGGGCCGGGCCAGGACCTCGGCGGGCACGGCCACCGCCGGGTCGCAGTAGAGGCGCTCGAAGTTGCCCCGCCGCACGGCCCCCACCCGGCCCACGTGGAAGAGGTGCTCGAGCAGGCGCTTGGTCTCCCCCCAGCCCCACCACGGCTCGGTCCGGCGCTCGGTGGCCTCGAGGTCGCCGGCCGACGCCGGCCCCTCGGCCAGGACCAGGGCGCACAGCGCCTCGACCTGCTCGGGCGCGGCCCGGGCCGCCTCACGGATGCCCTTCCACTGGTGCTCCTCGGCCATCCGCCAGCGCAACAGCGGCTGGAGGTCGGCCCGCACCAGCGAGGCCTCGTGGCCCCAGTACTCGAAGGCACCCCGGTCCCGGTAGGCGAAGCGGTCGAGCAGCGACCGGTCGTAGGGCCCCAGCCGCGAGAAGAACGGCAGGTAGTGGCTGCGGACGAGCACGTTGACCGAGTCCATCTGGACCAGGCCCAGCCGGTCGAACACCCCGCGCACGTGCCGCCGGTCCACCCGACCGACGGTGCGCCGCCCCCCGAAGCCCTGGGCGTGCAGGTGGAGCCGCCGGGCCTGGGCCGCGCTCATCGCCTCCGGGCGGGGCGTCATCGCCCTCCCCCGCCCCGGCCCGGCTCGACCGCGGCCAGGACGAAGGTCACGCTGTCGTGGTCACGGCCCACCAGATCGGCGACGGCGGCCACCAGCCGACCAGCGTCGACGGCGCCGCTCTCCACCATGGCGGCGAGGTCGACGGCGTCCTTGGGGCGGGCGAACAGGGCCTTGAACACGGCCAGGTCCTCACAGGCGAGCACGGGCAGGTCGGCGACGCCGGCGAAGGGCACCCGCCGACACCGCCGGGCGACCTCGTCGTGGAACGGGTGGTTGGACAAGAAGAGGTCCACGGGGGTCTCGTCCCACCGGAGCCGGGCCTGGCCGTCGACGGCCAACTGGCGCCGGGCGGCGGCACTCGCCCGGACCCCCGGCGGGAGGGCGTCGAGCACCTCGGCCCGACGATCGGTGCCGACGAACACGTTCAGGTCGATGTCCTGGGTGGCCCGGGGGTCCAACGTGCAGAAGGCCAGCGCCAGCGCGCCACCGAAGGCGTGGGACAGCTCGGCCCCGGCGAGGGCGGCGTGCAGCGCCACGATCCGCTCGGTGAGGGACCGGGCCATCGCTCAGCGGGCCAGTCGGGCGAGGGTCGGTCCGGTGAGGGGCCCGGGACGACGGTGGGGCAGGTGGTCCACCAGGTCGAGCAGGTCGACGAGGACGCGAGCGTTGCGCTCGACGTCGATCACGGGCGGCGTCGGCCAACGCACGGCCACGACCAACTCGCCACCGGCCGCGGCCAGGATCCGCTCCAGCGTGTCGACCCGGGGCACCCGCCGACCGGCTTCGTACTCGCAGATCGCGGCGGCGGAGGTCCCACTCCGCTCGGCCAGCTCCCGCTGGGTGAGGCCGGCCCGCTCCCGGGCCTGGGCGATCGTCGTCGCCGAGGTCATGACCCCAGGGTAGCGTCTGTTATCGGATTCGATAACAGACGCGGTCGACTTAACGGACGAGTTGGGCCGCGCCGGTGATGAGCGGGAGATCGAGCGGGCTGACCGGACCCGCGGGGGCGGCGACCACGGCGGGGATGGCGTTCACGCAGCGGTTGGCGGCCGAGGCGTTGCCGCCACCGGCGGCGCCGGGCTCGCCCGGTTCGGTGCCGTGGACGCTCACTGCCAGGTTCGGGTGGCCGGTGAGCTGCACCCGGTGCTCCCCGCCCGGCTGGCTGGACGACTGCCACTCGGGGGCGCAGTCGTCGTCGATGCGGGTGATGTGCTCGACGACGATCGGGGCCCGGTCGCCGACCATGCCCCGCACCTCGAAGCGGAAGGCCCCTTGGGTCCCGGCCTCGAAGGTGCCCATGCCCAGCACCTCGATGGTCCGCTCCAGCGGGCGGCGCTCGACGTGGGTGGCCACGTCGTCGATCTCGACCTCCAGCAGGTCGGCCAGCAGGCGCACCATCGGCGCCCACACCATGAGCAGCGACAGGTCGAGCAGCATCAGCGGCGTCTGGTCCATCGGGCCGCCGAAGCCGATGATGTGGCGGACCACGTCGGGCTGGTCGTAGAGGGCGTAGTTGAAGACCTCCTGGACCCGGACCTCGGTGATGCCGGCGCCGACACCGCTCACCAGGGCGGGGAGGATGTCGAGGGCCCAGCCCGGGTCGATGCCCGACACGAAGACCGAGCTGTCGCCCTCGGCGCAGGCCTCGCCCACGGCCTCGAGCAGTTCCGGCGGGGCCGAAGGCGGGTGCAGCAAGGGGTAGAAGGCGGTCGACACCACGTCCTTGCCCGCCCGCAGGCAGTCGAGCAGGTCGGCCAGGGCGGCGTCGGGCCGGGTGTCGCCGGTGGCGGTGTAGACGACGGCGTCGACGTCGTCGGCCAGCGCCCGGGCGCGGTCGTCGGTGGCGGCCACGCCCAGGGGGTCGATGAAGGCCAGTTCGCCGGCGTCGCGGCCGACCTTGTCGGGGTTGGCCACCACCGCCCCCACCAGCTCCAGGTCCCGGTGCCCCGCCACCGCCCGGATCGCCGGCCGCCCCGCGTTCCCCGTCCCCCACACGACCACGCGATATCTCTCGTCGCCGCCTTCGCGGCTCCTGCTGCCTACGGCAGCTTCCGGCGAACTTGTCATGTGCTGCTCCGCTCCGACTCCGCAGCGTCACTGATGGCTGCTGCCTGGACCGTAGTTGGGACATGATCACGGCCATGACGGCGAAGGAGCGGTTTCCGGGGTTGGCGGACGGGTGGGCGCGGTTGGACGGGGCGGCGGGGACGCTGATGGTGGAGGTGGCCATCGACGCCATGGCCGAGTTCATGCGCTCGCCGGCGGCCAGCAACCTGGGCGGCGCCTTCGCCGCCAGCCAGGCCTGCGACGAGCTGATGGCCCGGGCCCGGGCCGTCGTGGGCGAGCTGGTGGGGGTGGGCGACGGCGACGTCGTCTTCGGCCCCAACTCGACGACGCTGATGATGGGCTGGACCCGGGCCCTGGGCCGCACCCTCCAGCCCGGCGACCGGATCGTCTGCACCCAACTCGATCACGACGCCAACGTGTCGACCTGGATGGCCATGGCCGCCGACGTCGGCGCCGAGGTGGTGTTCTGGCCGCTCTCCCCCGCCGGCAACCTCGACCCCGACGACCTCGACCCCCTCCTGGCCGACGGGCGCGTCCGCTGGGTCGCCCTGACCGGCGCCTCCAACCTCACTGGCGCCGTGCCGCCGATCACCGAGGCCGTGGCCCGGGCCCACGCCGCCGGCGCCCGGGTCCACCTCGACGCCGTGGCCCGGGTCCCCCACCTGGCGACGAAGCGGGCCGAGCTCGGCGTCGACTCGCTGATGACGTCCTCCTACAAGTGGTACGGGCCCCACGTCGGCGTGCTGGCCCTCGACGCCGAGCTGCTGGCCTCCGTCGAGCCCTACCGGGTGCGGCCCGCCGACTACGTCGGCCCGTCCCGGTTCGAGACCGGCACGCCGGCCTTCGAGGCCATCGCCGGGATCACCGCCGCCGCCGAGTTCCTCGCGGGCGAGCCGGACCCCGCCCCGGCCGAGCTGGCCCTGCTCGACCGGCTGGAGACGGGACTGCGGGCCCTGCCCGGCGTCGAGGTGTACGCCCCGACGGCCGGCGACGAACGGGCGCCCACCACCATCTTCAACGTCGGCGACCGCCCACCCCGCGAGGTGGCCGAGCAGGTCGCCGGCCACCGGGTGTCGGTGTGGTCGGGCGACAACTACGCCCGCGAGCTGATCGCCGCCCTCGGCCTCACCGACCGCGGCGGCGCCGTGCGGGCCAGCCTCGTCCGTTACAACGACGAGTCCGACGTCGACCGCCTCCTCGAGGCCCTCGCCACCCTCCGCTGACCACCCGTTCAGGCGAGGATGCGGGTCCGCTGCGGGTCGTAGAGCGGGGCGAGTTGGGTCCGGGCGGGGACCCGTTCGCCGGCGACGTCGACCTCCCAGGCCCCTGCCTCCAGCCAGTCCTTGGTGACGCCGGCCTCGCAGGCGACCGAGCCGATGCCGACCGACGCCCCGAGCGTGTGGCCGAAGTCGCCCGCCCGCAGGTAGCCGACCCACTCCCCGTCGCGGAAGAGCGGCTCGGTGCCGAAGAGCAGGGGCTCCGGGTCCTCCAGCAGCACGTTGACGTGGCGCTTGGCCAGCACCCCGGCCTCGCGCTGGGCCAGGAGGGCGTCACGGCCGACGAAGGCGGGCTTGTCCCAGCCCACGGTGAAGCCGATGCCCGCCTCGATCGGCGTGTCGGTGTTGTCGATGTCGTGGCCGTAGTCCCGGTAGCCCTTCTCCAGGCGCAGCGAGCTGAGGGCGGCGAGGCCGACGGGCCACACCCCGAGGTCGCCGCCCACCGCGAAGAGCGCCTCGTACACGCCGCCGGCCAGGTCGGCGGGCACGTGGATCTCCCAGCCCAGCTCGCCCAGGTAGGTGACCCGCAGTGCCAGCACCGGGGCGTAGGCCACCTCGATGGGCCGGGCCGACAGGTAGGGGAAGGCCTCGTTGCCGAGGTCGGCCGGGGTCAGGCGGGCCAGCAGCTCCCGTGACCGGGGACCCTGCACGGTGAAGAGGGCCGTGCCCGCCGTGTGCTCCACCACGTGGGCGTCGGCGTCGAGGTCCCGCACGGCCCGCCGCAGCATCGCCGCGATGCGGGTCTGGACCACGTCGCTGGTGACCACGTTGAACTCGTCCTCGCCGAGACGGGTGACCGTGAGGTCGGCCTCCATGCCGCCCCCCGGGTGGCACCACGGCGTGTAGACGACCCGACCCACCTCGGTGTCGACGTCGGCGGCCGACAGGTGGTTCAGCACCCGGCAGGCGTCGGGGCCCTCGACCCGGAACTTGGCCATGAGGGTCATGTCCATGACCCCCACCGCCTCCCGCACCGCGACGTGCTCCTGGCGGGCCCGCTCGAAGGCCGGGCCCCGCCCGAA
Source organism: uncultured Iamiaceae bacterium (assembly GCA_964438115.1). Taxonomy (GTDB): domain Bacteria; phylum Actinomycetota; class Acidimicrobiia; order Acidimicrobiales; family DATDAH01; genus DATDAH01. Next base: position 7,546 of record CAYTJS010000068.1, on the reverse strand, counting down.
GGCGTCCTCGGGCCGGGCCGGGTCGGGGACCTGCCCGTCACGGGCGAACCACTTGGCGTACTCCCAGCCCATCGACACCCCGAAAGCCGCACCCTGGGCCGCGAGCTGGGCGTGGACGGGGCTGCGGCGGATGCCGCGGGCGGTGCGGGGCTCCCAGTTGGGGTAGACGGCGTCACCGAAGAGGGCGCCGAGCAGCTCGACCGTGCGGTCGACCCGGTAGGCCCGGGTCGCCTCATACCCCAGGGCCCGGTCGACGTGGTAGTGGGTCATGTCGTGGGGGGCGACGCCCGTGGTCAGCCACTCGGCCATCACCGCCCCGACCCCGCCGCCCAGCAGGATGCCGAGCGAGTTGAGCCCGGCCGCCACCCACAGGCCCTCGACCTCGGGCACCGGGCCCAGGTGCGGGTGCAGGTTGGAGGTGAAGGACTCGGGACCGCAGAAGAGCTGCTTGATCCCCACGTCGGCCAGCGCGGGGATACGGGCCATCGCCGCCTCGACGAAGGGACCGAGTCGGTCCCAGTCCGGGTCGAGGGAGACGAAGGCGGCGTCGGCGGGTACCCCCTCGGGTCTCCAAGCAGCGGCGACCGGCTCGAACAAGCCGACGAGCAGGCCGCCGCCCTCCTCCCGGTAGTACCCGTAACGGGCGGGGTCCTCGATGACGGGCAGGTCGCGGTGGCAGCCGTCGAAGGGCTCCGTCAGCAGGTAGTAGTGCTCGGCGGCCTGCAGCGGGACGTTGACGCCGGCGGTGGCGGCCAGGTCGCCGGTCCACATGCCACAGGCCAGCACCACCGTCTCGGCCTCGACCGGGCCCTCGTCGGTGTCGACGCCGACCACGCGGCCGTCGACCACCCGCAGGCCGGTCACCCCGACGCCCTGGCGGATGGTGGCCCCGCCGGTGCGGGCACCGCGGGCCAAGGACTGCGTGACGTCGGCGGGGTTGGCCCGCCCGTCGTCGGGGTTCCAGATGGCGCCGACCACGTCGTCGACCCGGGCCATGGGCCAGTGCCGGGCCACTTCGGCGGCGTCCACGAGGTGGCTCTCCACGCCGAACCCGGTCTGGAAGGCGTGCTCCCGTCGCATGGCCTCCCACCGGGCCTCGTCGGTGGCCAGGTGCAGGTGGCCGATCGGCAGGAACCCGGTGGCCAGGCCCGTCTCGGCCTCCAGTCGCTCGTAGAGCCCTCGGGAGTAGTCGGCCATCCAGAGGGTGGTCTCGTCGGTGAACCCGGCGGTGGTGATGAGCCCGGCGGCGTGCCAGGTGGTGCCGGCGGTGAGCTGGTGGCGCTCGAGGAGGAGCAGGTCGCCGACCCCCGCCTTCGTGAGGTGGTAGGCGATCGAGGTCCCGATGACCCCGCCGCCGACCACGACGACCTCGGCCCGTGTCGGCGTGCCCGTCCCCATGACCGGGCGAGACTAGAGGCACCCGGTGCGCCACACTTCCGGCGTGGGCACGGTGAACCGGGGCTTCGGGGGACGACGACGGGCCGGGGACCGGCGTCGCCTGCCCCCGGGCCAGTACGACGCCGGGTCCACCTGGCCGGTGCTCACCGCCGAGGTGACCCCGACCCTGCCCCTCGACCAGTGGACGTTCCGCGTCGACGGACTCGTCGAACGACCGACCACCTGGACCTGGGACGAGCTGCAGGCCCTGCCCCAGTCGACCTACGAGGGCGCCATCCACTGCGTCACCACCTGGTCGAAGTTCGACATGACCTGGCGGGGTGTCTCCGTCGACCTGCTCCTGGAGGCCGCCGGTCCCCTGGCCGAGGCCGCCTACGCCTTCGTCACCTGCCACACCGCCTACACCACCAACCTGCCCCTGGCCGACCTGCGCAACGGCCGGGCGTGGGTGGCCCACGAGGTCGATGGGGCGCCCCTCGACCCCCAGCACGGCGGTCCGGCCCGGCTGTTCGTCCCCCACCTCTACTTCTGGAAGAGCGCCAAGTACGTGGCCGGCCTGACCCTGCTGGCCGAGGACCGCCGCGGCTTCTGGGAGGAGAACGGCTACCACGACCGGGGCGACCCCTGGCGGGAAGAGCGGTACCAGGGGGACTGATGACGGCGTGGCAGACGGCGACGGTGGTGGCCGTCCACGACGAGGCCCCGGGGGTCCGCACCTTCCGCCTGGCCCTCCCCGCGCCGTCGGGCCACCGCGCCGGCCAGCACTACGTCCTGCGCCTCACCGCCGAGGACGGCTACTCGGCCCAGCGCTCCTACTCGGTGGCCTCCGCCCCCGATGGCGGGGCCGAGATCGAACTGACCGTCGAGCGCCTCGACGACGGCGAGGTGTCGACCTACCTGCACGACGTGGTCCGCCCCGGCGACGCCATCGACGTCCGGGGCCCGATCGGCGGCTGGTTCGCCTGGGACGCCGACACCCGGGCCCTGCTCGTCGGCGGGGGCATCGGCCTCGTGCCGCTGGTGGCCATGCTCCGCCTGGCCCGGGCCCGGGACCGAACCGACCTCGTCCACCTGGTGGCGTCGGTGCGCACGCCGACCGACCTGCCCTTCGCCGCCGAGATGACCGGGCCGGAGGTGACCGTCGTCCACTCCCGCCGGGCGCCCCCGGGCTCGGCCCGGCCCGCCGGTCGGCTGACCGCGGCCGACCTGGCGCCGCACCTACGCGAGGACCTCACCGCCTACGTCTGCGGCTCGACGCCCTTCGCCGAGACGGTGGGCGCGCTCCTGGTCGACCTCGGCCTGCCCGCCGGCCAGGTCCGGGTGGAGCGCTTCGGACCCTCGGGCTGAGCGACGCACCCGCCGCCGGGCTGCCCTACGGTGGCCCATGGCCTACGACGACTACACCGCCCTGCAGGTCGAGGTGGCCGACGGGATCGCCCGGGCGACCATCGACCACCCCCCGATCAACCTCCTCGACCTGACGCTGATCCTGGACCTGGACCGCTTCGGCCGGGAGGTCGCCGACGACGACGACGTCCGGGTGGTGGTCCTGGCCTCGGCCGACCCCGAGTTCTTCGCCGCCCACGCCGACGTCACCCTCATCCAGGCCCTGCCCACCGACGACGACGGCCCCCACGACACCCCGGGGGCCTTCCAGGTGATGGCCGACCGCTTCCGGTCCATGCCCAAGGCCACGATCGCCGTGATCGAGGGCATCGCCCGCGGCGGCGGCAGCGAACTGGTCCTGGGCTTCGACCTGCGCTTCGCGTCCCCGGACGCCGTCCTGGCCCAGCCCGAGGCCCTCGTCGGGATCATCCCCGGGGGCGGGGCCACCCAGCGCCTCCCCCGCCTGCTGGGCCGGGCCCGGGCCCTCGAAGTGGTGCTGAGCGGTGACGACGTCGACGCCCGCACGGCCGAGGCGTGGGGCTATGTGAACCGCACCCTGCCCGAGGGTGAGCTGTGGCCCTTCGTCGACCGGCTGGCGGCCCGCATCGCCGCCCTGCCGGCGTCGGTCATCCGGCGGGCCAAGGAAGCCGTCGACGTGGCGGTGGGCGACCCCAGGCCGGGCCTACGCGAGGAGGACCAGCGGTTCCGGGCCTGCCTGGCCGACCCGAGCGCCGAGGCCCACGCCCGCATGAGCGCCTTCCTCGCCGCCGGCGGCCAGACCCGCGAGGTCGAGGTCCTGGGCTTCCCGTCGGGCTGAACCTCGCCCCGCCGTCGCCCCCACGTCAGGCCGCATACACCCGCTCGCCGGCGACCCAGGTCTCGGCGACGGTGGGTGGGTGCTCGGGGTCGAGGGGCCCGTCGAGCACCACGAGGTCGGCCCGCAGGCCGGGGAGCAGGCGACCGCGCTCCCCGGCCTGGCCGCCGGCGTCGGCGGCCCCGGCCGTGTAGGCCTCCAGCCAGCGCTCGTAGCCGAGGGCCTGCTCGGGGGCGTGGGGGACGCCCCGCCCGGTCATCCGGGTGGCGCCGAGGGCCGAGGTCCGGAGGGGCTCGTGGAACGTGCAGGGGTCGTCGGAGGACGCCGCCAGGGCCACCCCGGCCCGGGCCAGGTCGCCGAAGGGCAGCCACTCGGCGTCGTCGAAGCGGACACCGGCGACCTGGGCGCCGATGTGGTCGAGGAACCCGGGTTGGACCACGCCCGTCACCCCCATCCTCGCCATCTCGGCCAGTTGGGCCGTCGCCGCCAGGCACACGTGCTCGATCCGGAGCCGGCGGCCGCGGTCGGCGTGGGGCCGCCAGGCGGCCAGCACCTCGGCCAGGGCCACGTTGCCGATGGCGTGGACGGCCACGTCGAAGCCCCGCTCGACGACCCCGTCGATCCGCCCGGCCAGGTCGTCGAAGAGCCACCCCAGCCGGATGGGCGACCCGGCCAGGTGGACGTCGACGGCCGGCTCGACCCCCCCGTCGGCGAAGAGCTTCACGGCCCCGACCCGCAGCCACTCGTCGCCCTCGCCGGTGGGCGGCCCGTCGAGGCGCCCCGGGTCGGGGGCGGCGAACAGGGCCGAGGGATGGGGCAGGGCCAGGACCGAGACCGGGAGCCGACCGGACGCGGCGAGGGACCGGTAGGCGGCCTCGGCCCCGGGTGAGGTGGCAGCGTCGTGGACGGCGGTGATGCCGTCGGCCCAGTACGACCGGCCCCGGGCCTCGATGTGGTCCGCCCAGCGGTCCGGGTCGTCGTAGGGGGCGAGGGACCGGGCGTGGGCCACGCCCCAGGCCCGCTCGACGAGGAGGCCGTCGGGCTCTCCGTCGGGGTCCCGGCCGATGGCGCCGCCGACCGGGTCGGGGGTGCCCCGACCGATCCCGAGGGCGGCCAGGCCCCGGCTGTCGACCAGGCCCTGGTGCAGGCTGTCGTGGGCCACCAGCACCGGCCGCTCGAGCCCGAGGTCGTCGAGGTCGCTCCGGTGGGGACGCAGCGGGTGGGCCAGGTCGTTCCACCCCCAGCCCCGCACCCATTCGGCTTCGGGCTCACGTTCGGCCACGGCCTGCAGCCGGCGGGCCACCTCCTCGACGGTCGTGGCCCCCCGCAGGTCGGCCCACCGCGGGGTCAAGGCGCTGATCGACAGGTGCTGGTGGGCGTCGACGAAGCCCGGGCACAGGGTGCGCCCCGCCAGGTCGACCCGCTCGGCACCGGGGTGGCCATCGAGCAGGTCGGCCCCACCCACGGCGGCCAGCCGCCCGTCGTCGCCGACGACGACCACCTCCGCCGTGGCCCCCCCACCGGTCATGGTGAGGATCCGGCCACCGTGGAAGGCGATCAGAGGAGCTCGGCTTCCATGGCCTCGATGGAGGCGGCGAGGATCTCGACCATCTGGTCGGCCACCTCGGTGTCGATGCACAACGGCGGGGCCACCCCGACGACCTCCATGCCCATGGCCCGGGCGTAGAGGCCCCGCTCCCAGGCCTCGTCCTCCACCTTCGAGCAGGCCGAGTGGGGCATGGCGAAGCCGGCTTTGGTCGCCTTGTCGGCCACGAGGTCGACACCGATCATGAGCCCCTTGCCCCGCACCTGACCCACCGAGTCGTAGCGCTCCAGCTCCCTCATGCGCCCCATGAGGTGGTCGCCCACCTCGCGGGCGTTGTCGACCATCCCCTCCCGCTCGATGAGGTCGATGTTGGCCAGGGCGGCGGCGCAGCAGGTCGGGTGGCCGGAGTAGGTGAACCCGTGACTGAAGGGGAAGTACTCGGGCATCTTCGTGCGGATGGTGTCCCACACCTCGGCCGAGACGACCGAGGCGCCGAGCGGGAGGTAACCGCTGGTGATGCCCTTGGCCAGGGTGACGATGTCGGGGCGCACGTCGTACTGCTGGGCGCCGAACATGGTCCCGGTGCGGCCGAAGCCGGTGACCACCTCGTCGAGGATCAGCAGGATCCCGTAGCGGTCGCAGATCTCGCGCACGCGCTGGAAATAGCCCTCGGGAGGCGGGATGATCCCGCCGGCGCCGATGACGGGCTCGGCGATGAAGGCGGCCACGGTCTCGGGGCCCGCCTCGAGGATGGCCCGCTCCAGCTCGTCGGCGCAGGCCAGGGCGCAGTCGGGGAACGTCTTGCCCAGCTCGCAGCGGTAGCAGTTGGGGGCGGCGACGTGGGTGAAGCCCGGCGCCTCGGGGCCGAAGAACCAGCGCATCGGGTGGATGCCGGTCGCCGTCATGGTGGCGATGGTGAGGCCGTGGTAGCCCTCGTTGCGGGCGATGACGGTGGTCCGCTGCTCCTCGCCCCGGAGGTACCAGTAGAGGCGGGCCAGCTTGATGTTGGACTCGTTGGCCTCCGAGCCGCCCGACGAGAACAGCACGTGGCTCATGCCGTACTCGGCGGGGAACAGATCGATCAGGCGCTCGGCCAGCTCGATGGCCTTCGGGTGGGACTGGCCGTGGAAGGTCGTGAAGTACTCGAGGGTCTCCATCTGCTCCTTCACGGCGGCGATGATCTCGGGCCGCCCGTGGCCCACGGCCACGCACCAGAGGCCGGCGAAGCCGTCGATCAGGCGACGGCCGCGGTCGTCGGTGATCCACACGCCGTCGCCCTCGACCACCACCCGGGCCCCGACCTCGGTCGTCTCGCGCGGCGGGGTGACGGGGTGGATCAGGCGGGCGGCATCCCGCTCGGCCCACGTCGGCTCGATCCCCATGGCTCCCCCTTCCGGCCCGCCCCCCGGCGGCGCCGGGAGCAGTCTCGCGTCAATCGCGACGACGCCAGTACCCACGGGGCTCGACGTGCTCCTTGGCCACGCCCCGCTCGTCGCGCAGGTGCCGGTCGAGGGCCCGGACGGTGCGGGCCTCGGCAGCCACGAACCAGCCCGCCGTCAGGTCGGCGGGAAGGGCCCGCACGGCGGCCTCGAGGAGGGTCCCGGGGTCGGCCCCGGTCGGCCCGCGGTGCAGCCAGGCCACCTCGACGTCGCGTTCGGGCGAGAGGGGGCGCTCGTCGGCGGCGTCGGTGACCTCGACGAGGGCGACGACCTCGGTGCCGGCAGGCAGGGCCTCGACCACCGTCCCGGCGGCCGGCACCCCGGTGTCGTCGACCGCCACCACGAAGCGGCCGTCGACCGGCTCGGGCCGGTAACGGCCGCCGGCGCCACTCACGACCACGGGATCGCCGACCGTCGCCCGGGCCGCCCAGTTCGAGGCCAGCCCGTCGCCGTGCAGGACGAACTCACAGGTGAGGGCCCCGGCCTCGGCGTCGAACCACCGGGGGGTCATGGTGCGACGCAGGTAGCGGGCCTCGTCGCCGGGCGGCTCCTCGTCACCGAAGAACAGGCGCACGTGGCCGCCCGGGGCCGGGCGCGGCAGCGACCGCAGCGAGGGGTCGGCGACGGTGACCCGGACGACCCGGGGCACCACCCGCTCGACGGCGACCACGCGGGCCGACCACGAGGTGGGGCCGTCGACCACGGGTCAGGAGGCGCTGGCGGTGGCGGCAGCGCAGAGCGCGGTGAACTCGGCGCCCTCGCCCTCGTCGAGGCAGGCGTAGTCGACGGCGGTGGCCCGGTTGGTCAGGGCCTCGGCCTCGTCCCACAGCACCGGGACGTCGGGGCCGACCTCGAGGCCCTCGTAGCCGAAGATCGGGACCATGGCCGGCGACCGGTGGCGCACCGCATCGCCCACGTCGAGGCCCACGGCCAGGACGGCGGCGCCGTGGCGGGCCATGCGCA
>CAYTJS010000067.1:0-14047 GCA_964438115.1 uncultured Iamiaceae bacterium | reverse complement strand
AGACCTGGGTCGACCTGTCGGGGCGGGGCACGCTCTTCTCGTGGGTGGTGGTCCATCAGCAGTTCCTGCCCCAATACGAGCCGCCCTACGTGACGGCCCTGGTCGCCCTCGACGAGGACCCGGCGGTGCGTCTGGCCACCCGCCTGGTCGACGTCGAGGACCCCGCCGCGTTGCGCATCGACCAACCCGTCGAGGTCGTCTTCGCCCCCCTCCGCTTCGCGGGCGTCGACGGCGCGGTGGACGCCCCGTTCTGGCGGTGACGGGGTCACCGCCACCACGCGGTGTTCCTGGTTGCCGCCTCCGCGGCTCCGCCGCTTACGGCAGCTTCCGCACCCGTCCCCCGAGCTGCTGCGCTCCGCTCCGCAGCATTCCGACCGGCCAGAGCGATCCTCCCCCTGAGCGCTGATCGTCGAGTCGGGGTTCGTGCTGGCAGGCTGTCCGGGTGCGATGGCTGCGCCGGGTCGGGTTGCTGCTGGCATTCGTCGTCGTCGGGGTGGGGGTGATCGCCTGGGACGGGCTGCGGGGTGACGAGGAACCGCCGGTGCCGACGACCACGACGGCGCCGGCCGGCCGGGTCGCCGCCCCCATCGAGGGCTCGGCCACGGACCCCCGCATCGAGTGCGCCGCCGCCCTGCCCCCGCGAGTGCAGGTGGCCCAGTTGCTCGGCGTGTCGGTCAACGGCTCGGCGCCCGACCTCGAGGCCCCCCGCATCGCCGGCCTGGGCATCGGCACGGTGCTGCTGCAGCGCCTGTCGCCCGACGACCCCGCCGGGCGCATCCAGGCCCTGAAGGACGCTTCGGCCATCCCACCCCTCGTGGCCGTGGACGAGGAGGGTGGGGCCGTGCAGGACCTCCGCGACGTGCTCGGGCCCTTCCCGTCGGCCGAGCGCATGGCCGCCACCGTCGACCCCGCCGGGGCCCAGCAGCAGATGGCGGTGCACGCCCGGTCCATGGCCACGCTCGGCATCGACGTGGTGTTCGGGCCCGTCGTCGACGTCCGCCCGCCCGACGGCCGTGACCCCCTCGGCGATGACCGCATCTTCAGCGACGACCCGGCCGTGGTCACCCAGTACGGGCAGGCCTACGTCGACGCCATGGTCGGTGCCGGGATCCTGCCCACGCTGAAGCACTTTCCGGGCCACGGCTCGACCACCGGCGACAGCCACGAGGGACCGGTCAGCGCCCCGCCCCTGCCCCAGCTGCGCGAGCGCGACCTCGTCCCCTACGACACCCTGCTCGACAGCGAGGTGGCGGTCATGGTCGGCCACATGGTCGTGCCCGACGTGACCATCTTCGGGCCGTCGAGCCTGTCGCCCGGGATCGTCACCGATCTGCTCCGGACCGAGTACGGCTTCGACGGCCTGGTGGTCACCGACTCGATGTCGATGGGCGGCGTCACCGGCCAGGGCCCGCCGGAGGAGCTGGCGGTGATGGCGCTGGAGGCCGGCGTGGACATCGTGCTGTTCGCGTCGCTGTCCGCCCCCGGTCCGGTCCTGAACCGCATGCAGCAGGCCCTGGTGGGAGGCGAGCTGGACGCCACCCGGGTGGCCACCTCGGTGGCCCGGGTGCTCGACGTGAAAGGCGTCGACCCCTGCCGGTTGGCGGCGGCCTGACCACTACCGTCGGGATCGTGGAGGGCCACGGGTGATCGAGTTCTCGCCGCCCGCCGTCGACGAGGCCGATGTCGAGGCCGTGGTACGCACGCTGCGCAGCGGATGGCTGACCAGCGGCCACGAGGTCGAGGCCCTCGAGGCCGACCTGGCCGCCAAGCTGGGGATCCCCCACGCCGTCGCCGTCAACTCCTGCACCGCGGCGATGGAGATCGCCTTCGCCTGGCTGGACCTGCCCGAGGGCGCCCGGGTCGGGGTCCCCACGTGGACCTTCGCCGCCTCGGCCCTGGCCCCCGCCCGCCACGGCGGGCGACCGGTGCTGCTCGACTGCGACCCCGACACCCTCAACCTGTCCCCGGATGCCTTGGCCCGGGCCCTCGACGAGGGCCTCGACGCCTTGGTGCTGGTCCACATCGCCGGCAATGCCGTCGACCCGTCGGTGCGGGCCCTGGCCGCCGAGGCCGGGCTCCCCGTCGTGGAGGACGCCGCCCACGCCCTGCCCACCACCGACGACCGGGGGCTGGTCGCCGGTCACGGGACGGTGGCGGCCTGCTTCTCGTTCTACGCCACCAAGAACGTGGCCGGCGGCGAGGGCGGGGCCCTGACCACCGAGTCCGAGGACCTGGCCCGCTTCGCCCGCAGCTACCGGCTCCACGGGCTGACCCGCGAGACCTGGCGGCGGTTCCGCGACGGCGACGACACCCCCCACGACGTGGTGCTGCCCGGGATCAAGGCCAACCTGGCCGACCCGCTCGCCGCCCTGGCCCGGTCGCAGCTGGCCCGCCTCGACGAGCTGCAGGCCGGGCGCCGGGCCGCCGTCGAGCGCTACCGGGCCAACCTGGCCGTCGGCCCCGTCACCCTCGTGCCGCCCGAGCGGGACCCGGGCTCGGCCGACCACCTGATGATCGTGCTCCTGCCCGAGGACGTGTCGCGACGGGAGGTCACCGCCGCCCTGGAAGCGGCGGGCGTGCGCACCGGCGTGCACTTCCCGCCCCTGCACCACCTCACCTGGTTCCGCGAGCACGCCACCGTCGGCCCGGGGGGCGTGCCCGTGGCCGACGCCCTGGCGCCCCGGGCCCTCCGCCTCCCCCTCCCCCCCCGGATCACCGAGGCCCAGGTCGACGAGGTCTGCACCGCCCTCCTCACCGCCCTCCCCTGACCCCCTCGGCCACCCCACCGTTCCGGCAGCAGGATCCGACACCCACACCCCAAATCCCGCGACCAGAACCACCACCCCCACCGTTCCGGCAGCAGGATCCGACACCCACACCCGAATCCCCGCGACCAGAACCACCACCCCACCGTTCCGGCAGCAGGATCCGACGCTCTCACACCCGAATCCCCGCGACCGGAACGGGGGTGGTGCGCCGGGTCAGGGGCCGGGGGTGACCTCGTCGACGAGGCCCCAGGCGAGGGCGGTGGGGGCATCGACGGGGTGGCCGGTGAGGGCCAGCCAGGCGGTGCGGGCCGCGCCGATGCGGCGGGGGAGGCTGACCGTGCCACCCTGGCCGGGGACGAGGCCCATGGCCACCTCGGGCAGGCGGAAGGTGGCTCCCCGATCGGCGATCACCCGGTGGCAGAAGGCAGCCAGCTCGACGCCGGCACCGACGCAGTGGCCGTGCACACGAGCGGTCACCCGGTCGGCCACCGCCGCCAGCGAGCGGGCCGGGAGCCGCTCGCGGCGCACGGCGTGGGCGATGGTGGGATCCGGGAAGGTGCCGAACTCGCGTAGGTCGCCACCGCTGCAGAAGGACGGCCCGGCGCCGCGCAGCTCGGCGGTCAGCACCGGGTCGACGGCGACGAGGTCGAGGGCCTCGACCAGGGCGTCCCGCAGCCCGACGTCGAGGGCGTTGTGCACCTCGGGCCGGTGCAGGGTGATGACCAGGTGGTCGCCCGTCCGCTCGAGCACCACGGGGTCGGGGCTCGACACCGGAACCACCGGCCCCCGTTGCTCCAGCCATGCGGCGAACTCCGGTCCGGCCTGCAGCTCGGCGTAGGCGGCGGACTCGGCGACCAGGCCCGCCTCGGTCGTCGCCGGGACCGCGGTCAGCAGTCGGACCAGCGCCCGCGCCGCCGCCGGGTGGTCCGCCACGCCGGCGGCCACGTCGTCGTCCCAGAGGTCGCCGACCAAGGCCCGCGCCCCCTCGGCAATGGAGGACATACGGTCCGGATCCCGGTCCCTGTTTCCTCCAGCTTCGACGGGGGGCACCGGGTCAGAGCGACTCGCCGATGACCCGCTGGTCGCGGAGGGCGGCCAGGTCGTCGGCGGTGAGGCCGAGGCGACCGCCGAGGACCTCGTCGTTGTGCTGGCCCAGGGTGGGGGCGACCCAGCGGTGGTGGGCCTCCACACCGACGGAGAACGACACGGGCCACCCGGGGTAGGGCACCTCGCCCACCAGCGGGTGGGTGAGCGGCTGGTAGTACCCCCGAGCCACCAGCTGCGGCTCCGTCAGCATCCCCGGCACGGTCAGCACCGGTGAGGCCGGGACGCCCACCGCGAGGAGCACCGCCGCCGCCTCGGCCGCCGTCCGGTCGGTCGCCCAGGCCGCCAGGGCCTCCTCGTCACCCACGCCCAGATCCGCGGCCGCCGCCTCGTCGGCCTCGTCGCGGACCGAGACGGCCAGCCACCCGTCGGCGGTGGCGTACACGCCCTCCCACCGGGCCTCGTCGGAGCGGTTGCCGGTCCGGCCGGGGGCGGCCCCGGTGCGGGCGGCCTCGACGACCTGCTCGGCGCAGGTGGCCGCCATCACCTCGACCTGGGCCACCTCCACCACCTGACCCTCGCCGGTACGGTCCCGGTGGGCCAGCGCCGCCTGCAGGGCCACGGCGGCGTGCATCCCCACGACGGGGTCGGCGAAACCACCCGGGTTCAGCGGGGGGCCGTCGGCGTGACCGGTCACCTGGGCCAGGCCGCAGGCCTGCTCGTAGACCATCGCCCAGCCGACGTGGTCCCGCCACGGCCCGGTCAGCCCGAACCCCGGCATGCGCACGTAGACGAGGCCGGGGCACCGCTCCCGCACGGTGGCCTCGTCGAGGCCGAAGGACTCGACGACCCGGGGGGAGAAGTTCTCGATGAGCACGTCGGCCCCATCGAGCAGCCGCCACAGGAGGTCGCGCCCCTCGGTCCGGGTCAGGTCGAGGGTGACGTCGCGCTTGGAGAGGTTGGTCGCCTGCCAGACCAGCGACCGCTCGTACCAGTCGGCCCCCAGCTCCGGGAACGTGGCCGAGTAGCGGAAGCCGTCGGGCCGCTGCACCGACTCGACCTTGACCACGTCGGCCCCCAACGAGCCGAGGTACATCGACAGGTACGGCGCCGACCAGAAGATGCTCAGGTCCACCACCCGCAGCCCGGCGAAGGGCCCGCCGCCGGCGGGCGGGGCGGCCGGGGTCACCGCGGCGCGGTCCGGGAGGGTGCCGGGCACCGGGGGCGCGCCGGGTCCGGCGGGCGTGGCCGCCAGCCGGTACGGGGCCGTCGGGGCGACGACGTCGGTGCCGGGCAGGGGCCGGTAGAAGCCCCGCTCGGCGAACTGGGACATCCCTGGCAGGTTGGCGCCGTCGCCGATGGGCGCCGCCGGGATGCGCATGGCCTGGCAGACGGTGACGATGTCCTCGGCCGTCTGCCCCGCCAGCCAGGGCCGGGCCGCCTCGAGGAAGTCGGCGTAGGCCGTGTCCTCGATCACCTCCCGCTGACGCTCGCCCCACTCGGGGATGCCCAACAGGTTGCAGAGGTCGAGCCAGTGCTGGCCCGTCAGGCAGTTCACCCCGACCCAGCCGTCGGCACAGGGGACGATGCCCGGCACGACGTAGCGGCGCTCGCCGAACCGCTGGCCCATCCGGTCGAGGGTGAACTGGAAGAGCATGGGGTACGGCAGCGTGCCGACCAGGCAGGCCTGGGCCGAGAGGTCGACCACCACCGGCCCACCCGTCGCCCGGCTGGTGCGCAGGGCGGTGAGGGCGGCCGCCGCCGCGTACCCGCCCGCCACGTAGGCCGGGGCCCGGCCCCCCACCCGCACCGGCGCCGTGCCGGGCACGCCGTGGTTGGACACCCAGCCGCCGGCCGCCTGCAGCGTGAGGTCGGTGGCGGGCTCGCCGGCCCGGGGCCCGGTCTGGCCGAAGGGCGAGATCCGCACCAGGGCGCCGGTGGGAGCCAGCCCGATGGCCTCCAGCCCGCCGGGGCCGAGGTCCTCGACGACCACGTCGGCGTCGACGGCGGCGTCGAGCACCACCTTGCCGGCGTCGAGATAGGCGCCGAGCCCGTCGTCACGACCGGGGCCGACCCGACCCACCGTCGCCCCCAGGTCGGCCAGTAGCTTGGTGGCGTACGAGGCGGCGATCCCCTGCCCGACCTCGCACACCGTGACCCCGTCGAGTGCCACCATCGGCGCCGATCGTAGGGGGCCGTGCCAAGCTCCCCGGGTGGACGCCGACGCCGTCATCGCCGACCTGGGCCTGACCCCCCACCCCGAGGGCGGGCACTTCCGCGAGACCTGGCGCCACGATCCCGGTGACGGGTCCCGGGGGGCGGCCACCGCCATCTACTTCCTGCTGGGGGCCGACGAGCGCTCCCACTGGCACCGGGTCGACGCCGACGAGCTGTGGCTCCATCACGCGGGCGGCCCCCTGCGCCTCCGGATCCGCCAGGACGACGGCCCAGTGGTCGACCACGTCCTCGGGTCCGACCTGGCCGCCGGTCAGCGCCCCCAGGCCCGGGTGCCCTCCGGGGCCTGGCAGGCGGCCGAGCCCGTCGCCGGCGCCGTCCTGGTGAGCTGCGTGGTCGCCCCCGCCTTCGTGTTCGAGGGCTTCGAGCTGGCCCCCGAGGGCTGGTCGCCCTGACACCCGGCGAGCGGCGACTGGCACCGTCGGTAGCCTCGCCGCCCGTGCAGCTCATCTTCCTGTGCACCGGCAACGCGGCCCGCTCGGTCATGGCCGGCGCCATGTACGCCGTCCACCGCCCCGAGCACACCGTGGTCACCGCCGGCACCCACGTGGTCGACGGCCATCCCGTGAGCTGGCGCACGCGGGAGGCGCTGGCCTCGGTCGGCCTGGACGCCTCGTCGCACCGCAGCGCCCAGCTCCGCGCCGCCGACCTCCCGGCCACCGACGTCGTCGTCGCCATGGCCAACGAGCACGTCCAGTGGGTGCGCCGCGAGCACCCCGAGGCCGCCGACCGCACCATCACCCTGCACCGGCTGGTCCGCCACCTCGACCCCCCGGGCGACGCCTTCGCCGACCGCCTGGCCCGCCTCACCCCCGGCGCCGTCGACCTGGAGCCCTGGGAGGAGGTGGCCGACCCTGCGGGCGGCGACCTCCCCGAATACCTGGCCTGCGCCCAGGAGCTGGACGACCTGGTCCGGCGCTTCTCGACGCTGGTCTAGCGTCGGGCCCCATGGGGACGCTCGAGGGACGGCGGGCACTGGTCACCGGTGCCTCGGCCGGGATCGGGGCGGCACTGGCCGAGGGCCTGGCCGCCGAGGGGGCCGTCGTCGGCATCTGTGCCCGACGGGCCGACCGCCTCGACGAGGTGCTGGCCCGCTGCCGGGCCCACCAGCCCGACTGTCGCCGCTGGGTGGTCGACCTGGCCGACCTCGCCGGGGTGGCCGCCTTCGCCGAGGTGGCCGACGACGAACTGGGCGGCATCGACCTGCTGGTCAACAACGCCGGCATGCCCAAGCGGCGCACCGTCCTCGACGTCACCATCGACGAGGTCGACGCCGCCATGGCCCTCAACTACCTGTCGCCGGTGCGGCTGATCAAGGCCCTCCTGCCCCGCATGCTCGACCGGGGCCGGCCGGGGGCCATCGTCAACATCTCGTCGGTCGCCGCCCGCCTCTCCCCCGCCGGCGAGGCCGCCTACTCGGCCTCCAAGGCCGCCCTCACCGCCTTCAGCGAGGGCCTCGCCATCGAGCTGTGGTCCTCGCCGGTGGCCGTCCACGTGGTCAACCCCGGCGTGATCGACACCGAGCTGTTCACCCTGCCCGACAACGACCCGATGAAGGCCGACATCCAGGCCGAGTCGCCGAGCCTCGTGGTCGAGGCGGTGCTCGACCAGCTCCGCACCGGCACCTTCGAGGTCTACGTCCCCGGCTACTTCGAGGACTTCGCCACCGGCAAGGCCACCAACCTCCAGGCCTTCCTCGAGGGCTCGGCCGACTACTGGGCGAGCCTGCAGGCGAACGGGTGAACCTCGACGGGGCCACGGTCCTGCTGACCGGGGCCAGCTCCGGCATCGGCGCCGCCCTGGCCCCTCGCCTGGCCGAGGCCGGGGCCCGGGTCGCCCTCGTCGCCCGGCGCGAGGACCGGCTGTTGGAGGTGCTGGCCCACTGCCAGCCCCACTCCCCCGCCTCGCAGGTGTGGGTCTGCGACCTCGACGACCCCGCCGCCGCCGAGGAGGTCGCCCTCGAGGTCGAGGGGGCCTTCGGCTCGGTCGACGTGCTCGTCAACAACGCCGCCATCCCCAAGCGGCGCCGGGTGACCGAGCTGACGGTGGCCGAGTTCCAGGAGACGATGCGGGTCGACCTCGAGTCGCCCGTCCGCATGACCCTGGCCCTGCTCCCGGGGATGCTCGAACGGGGCCGGGGCACGATCGTGAACGTGGCCAGCATGGGCGGCCGCATCGGCATCACCCACGAGGCCGCCTACTGCGCCGCCAAGTTCGGGCTGTGCGGCTGGAGCGAGGCCTTGGCCCTCGACCTGTGGGACACGCCGGTCGAGGTACGCCTGATCCAGCCCGGCCCCATCGCCACCGAGATCTGGGACCAGCCCGGTAACGAGGCCCCGCTCTACGACGGCCCCCTCGAACCGCCCGACGGGGTGGCGGCGGGGATCGTGGCCGCCATCGAGGGGAAGGGCTTCGAGCACTACCTGCCCGATCTGAAGGCGGTGGTCGAGTTCAAGACCGCCGACATCGACGCCTTCCTCGCCGGCTCCGCCGACGCCATGCGCCAGGACGAGAAGGAAGCATCGGAGTGAGGACACGCCTGTGAGCGGGAACACCGAGCCGCGCGTTCCTGCCGCGGCCGACGTCCGGCGCGAGCGGTCAACGGCGGCACGGCACGTTCCTGCCGCGCCCGACGCCCGGCACGAGCGGTCAACGGCATGAAGGCCCTGGTGTTCGGGGTCAGCCCGGAAGAAGTGGCCCGACCGCCGGCGGACGCGCCCCGTCTGCTGCAGAACCTGGCGGGGACCCCGATGGCCCTCCAGGACGTCGACGAGCCCCGGCTGTTCGGCCCCGACTGGGCGGTGCTGCAGACCCGGCTGGCCGGCATCTGCGGGTCGGACTCGAAGCAGGCCCTGCTCGACTTCGACAGCGAGTCGGGCGACAACCCGATGAGCGCCTTCATCTCGTTCCCCCAGGTGCTGGGCCACGAGGTGGTGGCCACCGTGGTCGAGGCCGGCCCCGAGAGCGACCTCGAGGTGGGTCGGCGGGTGGTCCTCAACCCGTGGCTGTCCTGCGGGCCCCGGGGCATCGACCCGCCGTGCCCCGCCTGCGTGGCCGGCGACTACTCGCTGTGCTGGAACTTCAACGACGGGCGGCTGACGCCCGGGATCCACAGCGGCAACTCCTCCGACGCCACCGGCGGCTTCGCCGAGCGCCTACCGGCCCACCGGATGATGGCCATCCCCGTGCCCGACGACGTGGCCGACGAGGTGGCCGTGCTGGCCGACCCCTTCGCCGTGTCGCTGCACGCCATCACCCGCAACCCGCCGCCGGCGGGCGGCCGGGCCCTGGTCTACGGCGCCGGCGCCCTGGGGACCACGGCGGGGGCCATCCTCGCCGCCCTGTACCCCACCGTCGAGGTGGGGGTCGTGGCCCGCTTCCCCCAGCAGGCGGCCCTGGCCGAGCGCCGGGGCCAGGCCGTGTTCGCCCCCGAGCCTCGGGCCGAGCTGGTCGAGGCCTTGGCCGACTGGTCCGGCGGGGTGCTGCGCCACCCGTGGGAGGGGCTGCCGGTCACCCACCCCGGCCACATCGACGTCGTCTACGACACCGTGGGCGCCCCCGAGACCGTCGAGGTGGGCCTACGGGTCCTGGCCGAGCGGGGCACGCTGGTGCAGCTCGGCGTGTCCTCGCCCGCCCGCTTCGAGTGGACGCCCTGGTACTTCAAGGAGCTGCGGCTGGTCGGCTCGACCGCCTTCGGGATCGAGGAGGTCGAGGGGGTGCGCAAGCACGGCATCGAGCACTACCTGGACCTGGTGCAGGCCGGCCGCATCGACCTCGACGGGATGCTCACCCACACGTTCCGCCTGGAGCAGTGGCGCGAGGCCCTCACCGCCCTGGCCGACCAGGGCACCAGCGGCGCCCTCAAGGTCGCCTTCGACTTCCGCTGATCCGGGTCGTTCCGGCACCCGGTCCTGTTGCCGGGCGACGGAATCAGTGGCCAGAACGCGGGTCGGTAGCGTCGGGGGTGTGGGGCACTGTCCGGTCTGCGGGTTCACGGGGTTGGCGAGGCCGGCGTGGGAGCACGACGTCGCCTCGGGCGAGACCTGCCCGGCGTGCGGGACCACCTTCGGCGTCGACGACCGGGCCGACGACCCCGAGCGACGGGCGGCCGTCCACGGCGACCGGCGCACGACGTGGCTGGCGGGGGGGATGCGCTGGTCCGACCCGCACCGGGATCCGCCCGAGGGCTGGGACCCACTGACCGACCTCCACGCCCTCGACCAGCCCGAGGCCACCGGCGGGCTGGGGCTGGTCGACCTGGGCCGTAGCGGTCTGCGGGTGTCGCCCGTCGGCCTCGGGATGGCCGCCCTGGGCCGCCCGGGGTACCTGACCCTGGGCCACGGCGAGGACCTGGGCGCCGACCGCTCCGTCGCCGCCCTGAAGGCCCGGACCGACGACGTGCTCGACACCGCCTGGGAGCGGGGCGTGCGCTACGTCGACGCCGCCCGCTCCTACGGCCGGGCCGAGGAGTTCCTGGCCCGGTGGCTCGAGGACCGCGAGCGGGGCCGGGAGGACCTCACCGTCGGCTCGAAGTGGGGCTACGAGTACACCGCCGACTGGCAGGTCGACCCCCCGTCGGGGTCCCACGAGGAGAAGGACCACTCCGTCGGCCACCTGCAGCACCAGTGGGCCGAGAGCGAGCGCCTGCTCGGTGAGCGCCTGGCGCTCTACCAGGTCCACTCCGCCACCTTCGACAGCGGGGTGCTCGACGACCGGCGCACCCACGACGCCCTGGCCGCGATCCGCGAGCAGGGCGTGGTCATCGGCGTCACGGTGACCGGCCCCCTCCAGCGGGACCTGGTCCGCCGGGCGATGGAGATCGAGTACGACGGACGTTTCCTCTTCGAGACGGTGCAGGCGACGTGGAACCTGCTGGAGTCGTCGGCGGCGCCCGCCCTGGCCGAGGCTGCCTACGAGGGCATCGGGGTCATCGTGAAGGAGGCCGTGGCCAACGGCCGCCTCACCGAGCGCAACCGCCGGCCGGGCGACGAGGAGCTGGTCGAGCTGCTGGGCGACACCGCCGACGCCCTCGGCGTGCCCCTGGACGCCGCCGCCATCGCCGCCGCCCTGGCCCAGCCCTGGTCCCACGTCGTGCTCAGCGGGGCGGCCACCCCCGACCAGCTCCGGTCCAACCTGCGGGCGGTCGAGGCCACCTGGACCGAGCGGCTGGCCCGCCCCTTCGAGAACGTGATGGAGGACCCCGAGGACTACTGGCGCACCCGCGGCCGCCTCCCCTGGACATGACCTCGAGGCACCAGCACCCCGAAACGGGGGGCCCCTGCCTCGACCTCCCCCGGCCCGCGCGGCCACCGTCGAGGTCGAGGCACCAGCACCCCGAAACGGGGGGCCCCTGCCTCGACCTGGGCGGGGGGCGGCGGTGACGGTGCGGCCGACGCTCGAGCACCCGCTGCTGGGGGCGTGGACGGCGCCGGGTGGGCCGCTCGACGTCCCACCCCTCGACGACGTGCTGGGGCCGGATCCCGCCGCTGCCCGGGTGGCGGGCGGGCTGGCGGCCCGGGGCGTCGGGCGCGGGTCCGTCGTCGCCTGGCAACGGCCGAACGCCCCGGACGTCCTCACCCTCTACCGGGCCTGCTGGCGCCTCGGGGCGGTGGCCGCCCCCCTCCACCACCTGGCCGGGGCCGCCGAAGTCGCCGCCCTGGTCGACCGGCTCGCCCCGACCCTGGTCCTGGGCCCCGACGACCCGCTCCCCGACGGCGAGCCGGCGCCCGCGGCCGGCCGCCCCGACGACGTGGCCTGCGTGCTGTGGACGGCGGGCTCGACCGGCGCCCCCAAGGGCGTCCTCCACACCCAGCGGGCGCTGGCCCACAAGGCCCGGACGATGGCGGCGGTCCACGGCCTCGGCCCCCACGACGCCGTGCTCATGCCCGCCCCACTGGCCCACGTCTCGGGCCTGCTCAACGGCCTGCTCGTCCCCCAGGTCGCCGGCATGCGGACCGTGGTCATGGACCGCTGGGACCCTGACCGGGCCCTCGCCCTGATCGAGACCGAGCGCATCACGTTCATGGTCGGCCCACCGACGTTCTTCGTCGGTCTCCTGGGTGCCGACGGCTTCCGGCCCGAGCGGACCCGGTCACTGCGCCTCATCTCCTCCGGCGGGGCCGGGGTCACCCCCGCCTTCGTCGACGAGGCCACCGAGCGCCTCGGGGCCCTGGTGAAGCGGGCCTACGGGTCGACCGAGGTGCCCACGGTGGCCACCACCCACGTCGGCGACCCGCCCGACCGGGGCCGCGACACCGACGGCCGCCCGACCGGGGCCGCCGAGCTCCGGGTCGCCGACGACGGCGAGCTGTGGGTCCGGGACCCGGCCATGTTCGTCGGCTACGACGACCCGGCCCGCACCGCCGAAGCCGTGGTCGACGGGTGGTTCCGCACCGGTGACCGGGCCACTGTCGACGGCGACGGCTGGCTGACCATCACCGGGCGGCTGAAGGACGTGGTCATCCGGGGCGGCGAGAACATCTCGGTGGCCGCCGTCGAGGCGGTCCTCGAGGCCCACCCCGACGTCCGCCACGCCGTGGTCGTGGGCGAGCCCGACCAACGCCTGGGCGAGCGGGTCGTGGCCGTGGTCGAGGCGGCCCCGTCCTTCGACCTCGACGAGTGCCGCCGCTGGTTCGCCGAGCGGGGCGCCACCCACTTCACCTGGCCCGAGCGGGTCGTCCACGTCGAGGCCCTCCCCACCCTCCCCGCCGGCAAGCCCGACCGCGCCGCCGTCCGTCGCCTCGTGCAGTGACCGGTCGTTCCAGGTCATGCGTTCTCCGGATGCGCGCCAGCGATCGCGAGATCTTCCGGCGGGCCGAAACCCTCGACGAGGCCCGGGCCCACGCGCAGGACGTCGTCCGTCTCTGGCTGGCATCCGACGACATCACCAGCCACGCGGTCGTCGAGGCGGCGCCGGCGCCCTGACCGCTTCCGCCGGGTCGGTCAGCTCCGGCGGACGATCCTGGTGGCGACGGCGAGGCAGCAGCCGGCCCCGACGAGGGTGAACCAGAAGAACCAGTCGGCCTCGAGGAACCCCAGGTACTTGCGGCCCTTGGTCTCCTCGGCCGAACTGGCGATCAGCCCGATGAGCGGCAGCCACAGGGCGACGAAGCCGAGAGCGGCCGCCGCCAGCCAGCGACCGAGGCGACCCCACCACGTCGGCGGACCCGGCGGGGGTGGCGGCGGCAACCCCGGTGCGCCCGGGTGCGGCGTGGTCACAGCAAGGGAGCGCCGGCGTCGAGGCGGGCGCGGAGGAGGCGGCCGAGGCGGTCGCGGTGCCAGGTGGCGTCGCCGAAGCTGACGCCGTCGAGCTGGGCCCGCTTCACGTACAGGTGCAGGTCGTGCTCCCAGGTGAAGCCGATGCCGCCGTGGACCTGGAGGCCCGAGGCCATCACCCGACGGGCGGCGTCGGTGCACCAGGTCTTGGCCGTCGACGCCGCCACCGACCGGTCGGGGTCGCCCGCCCCCAGGGCCCAGGCGGCGTGGAGCACCGCCGATCGCATCCCCTCGACGTCGACGAGCATGTCGGCGCAGCGGTGCTTCACGGCCTGGAAGCTGCCGATCGGCCGCCCGAACTGGACCCGTTCCTTGGCGTACTCGACGGCCAGGTCGAGCACCCGGGCCGAGGCCCCCAGCAGCTCGGCCGAGTAGGCCACCGCCCCCAGGTCGACGAAGCGCTCCACGGCGTCGGGGCCGCCGAGGGGCACGGCGGGCGTCCCGTCGAGGTCGACCCAGCCCAGCGACCGGGTGCGGTCCATGGCGGGCTCAGGCGCCGGGGTGATGCCGGCCTCGGCCAGGTCGACACCGAAGAGGGTGTCCTCGGAGTGCACGACGAGGAAGCGGGCCTCCGGGCCGAAGACGACCGGCTCGGGGCGGCCGCCGAGCCGGGCCGTGTCGCCGCCCGAGACGGCCTCCACCGGGGTGAAGGCGGCGGTGCCCACGGCCTCGCCGGCGACGAGGGGCTCGATCCACTCGGCGGGCCCGTCACCCGCCACCAGGGC
>CAYTJS010000066.1:0-14072 GCA_964438115.1 uncultured Iamiaceae bacterium | reverse complement strand
CGGGCGACCCGGTAGGGGCCACGGAGCTGCTCCAGGAGTTGGGCGTGGCCGGACTGGTCGACCTCCTGGTCCCCGCCCGGACCCGATGGGAGGACCCGAGCCCGGCGGGGGCGACCCACCGGGCGGTCGTGCTCGCCGTGGCCGACGCCCTGGCGGTGGCGGCCCGGGAGGGGCGGGCCCCCATGACCCTGGCCGAGGTGGCGGACGGCGCCCGGGACCGGGGCCTGGACCCGGGGGCGGTGGGGTTGCTGCTCAGCGGCGGCGCCCGCTTCCCGACCGCCTTCCTGGTCCAGGCCTTCACCCACGTCGTGGTCCCCCTCAACCGGACCGTGCGCGTCGCCCCCGGGACCTCGCCGGATCCGTGGCTGGTCCGGTCGCCGTCGGGCCCGATGGACGTGCGGGTGGCCGTCCTCGCCGCCGTGGCCGCCGACCGTCGGGCGGCGGTGGCCGCGCTGGCGGCGGCCGACCTCGACGACCTGCTGCCCGCCGCCCTCGCCTATCTCGACGGCGGGGTGGCCCTGGCCCGCCTGGTGCGGGCCGGCACCGCCCCGGTCGACCGGTTCGAGCGTCCGATCGTCGGCCCCCTGGTCGGTGGCGGCCCCCGACCGGTGGGCCGATCGCCGGCCAACGCCGCCCGGGTGCTGACCTGGATCGGCCGGCACCGGTCGGTTCCCCTCGCCCTCCACGTCGAGTTGGGTCGGGTGGCGCGGCCCTGGGTGGGCTCCCTACGGCCGGCGGGCCTGGACGCCGTGGTGCCCGACCTCCTCGACCTCGACCCGCACCGGGCCCGGGCCTTCGTGGCCTACGCCTGCGCCCGGGAGGCGGCGGCCCGGGCCCTGCACGACGCCGCCTGGTCCTGGGCGGCAGCCGAGGTCGACCGGCTGGCCGGACCCGGTGCCCCGGGCGGGGGCTTCGACGCCGTTGGTGCGGTCCTGGGCCTGGTCACCCTCGGGGCCCTCGACGCCGAGGAGGTACGGGACGCCGACGCCGACGTCACCGCCCGCCGGGCCGCCCAGCTGTGGCAGCGGGCGGGGGCCCTCGCGGCCAGCCGGGCCCCGGGCCCGCTGCGCTTCGTCGCCCACCGCCTGGTGCGGCGGGGCCTCGACACCGTGCTGCCCGCCGCCGACCGCGAGCTCGAGCACTGGCGGGTCGAGCGCGGGACGGTGGTGGCCCACGAGCACCTGGCCCTCGACTACCTCGTCGCCGCCGCCCTCTGGCGCCACCGGCGGCACCACCCGGGCCTCGGGCGACCGCCGGCCGTCCTGCTGCTCGACCCGCAGCGGCCGGCGTTGGGCCTGCGGCCGCCCCTCGGCCTCGACGCCGACGGCCGCGAGGCGTGGACGGCCTGGCGCTCCGCCACCGCCGTCGACGGCCCGGCGCCGATGCAGGCGGCCGGTGAGGGTTTCCTCCTGGCCGCGACCGCTACAGCGCCCGGCGGATGAGGCGGGCCTTCTTCTCGCTGTAGGGCGGGTACATCAGGTTGGGGTCCGGGCGGGTGCCCTTGCGCAGCACCGACTTGAGGTTGGAGAAGGCGTCGAAGCCGCTCTGGCCGTGGTAGCGGCCCATCCCGCTGGGGCCGACCCCGCCGAAGGGCAGGTCGGGCGGGGTGATGTGCAGGATCGTGTGGTTGACGCACACCCCGCCGGCGCTGGTGCCGTCGAGCACCCGGTCGACCACGGCGCCGTCCTCGGCGAAGACGTAGAGGGCGAGGGGCTTGGGGCGGCTGTTGACGGCGTCGACGGCGGCCTCGACCGACGGCACCGACAGCACCGGCAGGATGGGGCCGAAGATCTCGTCGCGCATCACCGGCGCCTCGGGCCCGGTGCCGACCAGCACGGTGGGGGCGAGGTAGCAGTCGTCGGCGTCGTGGTCGCCGCCCACGACGATCTCGCCGGAACCCTCGAGCAGGCCCACCAGGCGGGCGTGGTGCCGCTGGTTCACGATCCGGGCGAAGTCGGGGCTGGTCCGGGGATCGTCGCCGTAGAAGGCGCGGATGGCCGCCGCCAGGCGCTCGACCAGCTCGTCGTGGACGTCGGCGTGGGCCAGGACGTAGTCGGGGGCGATGCAGGTCTGGCCCGCGTTGAGGAACTTGCCCCAGGCGATGCGGCGGGCGGCGACCTCGAGGTTGGCCGACCGGTCGACGTAGGTCGGCGACTTGCCGCCCAGCTCGAGGGTGACCGGGGTGAGGTGCTTCGCGGCCGCCTCCATCACGATCTGGCCCACCTTGGTGGACCCGGTGAAGAAGATGTGGTCCCAGCGCTGGGAGAGCAGCTCACGGGAGACCTCGGGTCCGCCCTCGACGACCTGGACGGCCTCGGGGTCGAGGTGACGGGCGACGAGGTCGGCGATCACCGCCGAGGTGGTGGGGGTGAGCTCGGAGGGCTTGAGCACCACGCTGTTGCCGGCGGCCAGGGCCACGGCGAGGGGCGCCAGCAGGAGCTGCACCGGGTAGTTCCACGGGGCGATGACGAGCACCGTTCCCAGCGGCTCGGGGACCACCCGGCCCTTGCCCGGCAGCGCCGTCAGCGGCAGCGACGCCCGCCGGGGTCGGGTCCAGCGGCCCACGTGCTTGCGGGCCAGGGCCACCTCGTTGCGGGTGAAGGCCACCTCGGCCATCCAGCCCTCCAGGCGGGGCTTGCCCAGGTCGGCGGCGACGGCGTCGAGGATGGCCTCCTCGCCCTCGTCGAGCAGGGCCAGGAGGGCATCGAGCTGGCGCTCCCGCCAGGCGAGCGGGCGGGTGATGCCCTTGGCGAAGGCGGCCCGGGCCGTGGCGACGGCCTCGGCCAGGGCGGCGGCCCCGGTGTCGGGGGCGGTGGGGACCTCGGTGGTGGCCATGGTCACCGTTCTACTCGCGCCGAACGGGGGGCGGCACGGGTCGGTCAGCGGCGGCGGCGGGCCTTCGCCGCCAGCATGGCCCGGTCGGCGCGGGCCAGGGTCTCGTCGTCGACGGGGTCCCGGGCGTGGGCCACACCCACCGACATCCCCACGCGGACCTCGCCGTCGGGGACGGCGAAGGGCAGGCGGAAGGCGGCCTGGAGCCGGTCGGCCAGCTCGGCACCCTGCTCGGGGCTGGCGCCGTGGGCCAGGACGACGAACTCGTCGCCGCCGGTGCGGGCCACCACGTCGTGGTCCCGCACGGCGGTGGCCAGGCGCTCGGCCACCTCGCGTAGCACCTGGTCGCCGACGGCATGGCCGTAGCGGTCGTTGACCTGCTTGAAGCCGTCCAGGTCGCAGAACAGCACGACACCGCCCCGCCGTTCCCGGCCCAGGACCTCGAAGAGCGAGCGCCGGTTGGCCAGGCCGGTGAGGGGATCGGTGTGGGCGGCGTCGGCCAGCCGGTCGACCTGGTGGGTCCAGCGCAGCACCAGCTCGACGTGGGTGCGGGCCAGGGCCATGCCGTACACGTGGCCCGTCGGTGGGGGCCCGTTGCGCCGGGTCCACACGGTGACCAGGGCCGGCACCCCGGTGGCGGCGTCGGTCACCGGCTCGACCCAGAGGCCGCCACGGCCGTGCTCGGTCGCCAGCGCGCGGCGGTCGTCGTCGAGGGTGACCTGCTCCCTGTCGTGGACCGAGGCGAAGGCCTCCCGGGCCTCCCGCCACGGCCGGCCCGGCTCCCACTCGGCGCCGGTGAGGGCGGCGGGCAGGCCGGTGCTGACGTGTTGGTGGCCCCACTCGTCGTCGTACCAGGCGATGCCCACCGCCGAGTCGTTCAGGCGCCACTCGAACACGTCGAGGAGGGGGGCCAGCGTCTCGGCCCGACCGGCCCCGCGGAGCAGGGCACCGAGCACGGCGTCGAGGGCGTGCTGGTAGCCGGCGGGTCGGCAGTAGACGGCCAGTCGTCGCTCGCCCTCGTGGTCCACGGTGGCCGCCGTCACGTCGAACTGGGTCGAGGTCCCGTCGGCGTGGAGGAGGCGGAGGCTGGTCGCTCCGTGGGGGGCGCCCCAGTCACCCCAGTCGACCACGGCCCGCAGGGCCCGGTCGAGGTCGTCGGGGTGGATGATCTCGGCCAGGGACCGGCCCACCAGGTCGGCGGGCCGGTGACCGAGCAGCGTCGTCACCGCCGGGTTCACGTAGGCGACGGCGGCGTCGGGGCCGAGGACGGCGATGGCCTCCGAAGCGTCGTGCACCAGCGAGCGATAGAGCGCCGGGGCCGCATCGAGGTGCCCGAGGTCCTCGGGGGGGACAAGACCCACGAGGGTCCCGTCGGCCGCCGGGGCGGCGGTGTGAGCGGCCGGGTGAGCGGCGGGGTGAGCGGTGGGCGTCGTCAGGCGGGCTGGACGGGCCGCCCGGGCTCGATGACCCAGGTGCCCACCGTGGGCACCGGCGACGCCGCGTCGGTGGGGTCGGTGACGTGGCGGACCTCGGTGGTCCAGGCGTCGGCGGTGAGCTCGTGGCGCAGCCAGCCCCGGTGCTCGGCCTCGTTGTACCGGATGTGGGGGCCGTTGGCCCGGGTCACCTCGAGGATGGGGACGAGCTGGTCGCCGGGGGAGCTGACCCCCGGGGCCACCAGCTCGGTGCCGACCCGGGCCGAGTCGGGGTCGTCGAAGTCGGCCTGCAGGTCGGCCACCCAGGTGGAGTGGACGTCGCCGGTGAGGACGACCACGTCGCCCGCCGCCCCGGCCAGGGCCGCAGCCATGCGCTCGCGGGCCATGGGATAGCCGTCCCACTGGTCGAGGTTGAACACGGCGTCGTCGCCGGGGCCGAACCGCCACTGGTGCAGGACGATCTGGTTGGCCACGACGTCCCAGATGCGCTCGCCCTCGGCCAGGCCCTCGGCCAGCCACGCCTCCTGCTCTGCGCCCAGGACGGTGGTGTCCTCGGCGAAGGACGTGTCGCAGCGGGCGCCCACCGACGAGACGGCGTCGGGGCACTCGAGCGGGGTCCGGTACTGGCGGGTGTCGAGGAGGTGGAGGCGGGCCAGGGCGCCGACGTCGACGCGGTGGTGGATGGCCAGGTCGGGGCCCCGGGGTGGGCCGAAGCGCACGGGCATGTGCTCCCACCAGGCCTTGTAGGCCGCGGCCCGTCGGGTCAGCAACTCGGCGCTGGTGGCCGATTCGCTGTCGGGGTCGGGGGTGGATCCCACGTAGTTGTTCGAGGTCTCGTGGTCGTCCCAGATGACGACCCACGGCGCCGCCTCGTGGGCGGCCCGGAGGTGCTCGTCGCTGCGGTGCAGGGCGTACATCCGGCGGTAGTCGTCCAGCTCGACGGCGGTGAGCTGGCCGCCGCGTACGGCGCCGTCGGCCGTCGTCTCCGGTCCCCGCTCGTAGATGTAGTCGCCGCAGTGGACGACGAGGTCGACGTCGCCGGCGGCCAGGTCGCGGTAGGCGGCCCACTGGGCGTCGCCCCACCGGGAGCAGGAGACGTGGCCCAGCACGAAGCGGTCGGGCACGGTGCCGGCGGCGGGCGTGGTCACGGCCCGCCCCACCGGGCTCTCGTCCCCGCCGACGAGGAACCGGTACCAGTACTCGCGCCCGGGGTCGAGGCCGGTGGCGTCGACGTGGACGGCATGGGCGTCGGCGGCCCGGGCCACGGCGGTGCCGTCGGCGACCAGACCGGCGAAGCGCTCGTCGGTGGCGACCTCCCACCGGACGGGCACGTCCTGGGTGGGCATGCCCCCACCGGCGACGAGGGCGTCGGGGGCCAGGCGCGTCCAGAGGACCACGGCCTCGGCGGTGGGGTCGCCGCTGGCCACGCCGAGGGTGAAGGGGTAGCCCGACAGGCGGGGGGTGGCCAGGGTCGTGCTGGTGGGGCTGGTGCCGCCGCCGGAGCAGGCCGCCAGCGCCCCCGTCGCCGCCAGGCCGCCCAGGAAGGCGCGCCGACTGATCCCCGTCCCCGTGGTCCCCCTCACGGGCCGGACCGTACCGCCCGCAGCATCCCGGCCTGGGCCCGCAGGGTGCTGGCCTGGGCGGTGAGCGCCAGGGCCACCGCCCGGGCCCGCAGCCGGGCCTCGGTCAGCTCGGTGCCGAACCGGGTGGCCCGCTGCCCCTGCCACACGTCGGCCCGGTGGTAGGGGACCAGGCCATCGAGGACGGCGGGGACCTCGTGGGCCGCCGCCTCGAACGCATCCGCCGCCCGCTCCAGGTCGTCGGGGTGCACGGCGGCGACCGTAGGCAGCGGGGTGGGGGCCGTCAACGGGTGCCGCGTCGCCAGGCAATGCCCCCGGGGGTGGCGGGGCCCGCCCGGTAGCGTTGGCCCGTGGCTCTCGAACCTGACGCGGTGGATCCGGGCCGGGTGCGCATCGGCGTGCTCGGCTGCGGCAACGTGGGCGCCGCCCTCGTCGGCCTGGTGGCCGAGCAGGGCGACACCATCGCCGCCCGGACGGGGCTGCGTCTCGAGGTCACCCGGGTCGCCGTGCGCAACATGTCCCGGGAGCGGCCGGTCGAGCTCGACGACGGCGTGGTCACCAACGACGCCGCCGCCGTGGTCGCCGACGACGACGTCGATCTCGTCGTCGAGGTCATCGGCGGCATCGAGCCCGCCCGCGAGCTGATCCTCACCGCCGTGAAGGGCGGCAAGCCGGTGGTCACCGCCAACAAGGAGCTGCTGGCCAACCACGGCGCCGAGCTGTTCGAGGCGGCGGCGGGCGCCGGCGTCGACCTGCTCTTCGAGGCGGCCGTGGCCGGCGGCATCCCGCTCATCCGGCCCCTGCGCGAGTCGCTGGCCGGCGAGCAGGTCCACCGGGTGCTGGGCATCGTCAACGGGACGACCAACTACATCCTCACCCGCATGTCCGAGGACGGCGTGACCTATGCCGAGGCGCTGGCCGAGGCCCAGAGCCTGGGCTACGCCGAGCGGGACCCCACCGCCGACGTCGAGGGCTACGACGCCGGGGCCAAGGCGGCGATCATCGCCACCATCGCCTTCGGGGCCCGGGTCGTGGCCGGCGACGTGTACCACGAGGGCATCGCCGACATCACCCCGGCCGACATCGCCTTCGCCCGGCGGCTGGGGTACGAGATCAAGCTCCTGGCCATCGCCGAGTCGGGCGCCGGGGCCGACGGGAGCCCCGAGGTGGCCGTCCGGGTCCACCCCGCCATGGTCCCGCGGCACCACCCGCTGGCCTCGGTGCGCGAGAGCTTCAACGCCGTCTTCGTCGAGGGCGACGCCGCCGGTGAGCTGATGTTCTACGGCCGGGGCGCCGGCGGCCGGCCCACGGCCAGCGCCGTGCTGGGCGACGTGGTCGACGCCGCCGTCAACCTGCGCCGGGGTTCCCACGCCACCGTCGGGGCGCTGTCGCGGGCCCGGATCCGGCCCATCGACGAGGTCACCTCGGCCTACTACCTCAACCTCGAGGTCTTCGACCGGCCCGGCGTCCTGGCCCAGGTGGCCGGTGCCTTCGGCGACCACGGCGTCTCCATCCGCTCGATGGAGCAGGAGGGGCTGGGCGGCGAGGCCCGTCTCATCTTCATCACCCACCAGGCCCGCGAGGCCGACGTGCAGGCCACCCTGCACGACCTGCGCGAGCTGGACGTGGTCGACCGCGTCGGCTCGGTCCTGCGGGTCATCGGCGCCGACCCCGCCTGAGCGTGCGCTACGTCAGCACCCGGGGCCGGGCCCCGGTCCTCGGCTTCGGCGACGTGCTCCTGGCCGGCCTGGCCACCGACGGCGGCCTCTACGTCCCCGAGGCGTGGCCCACCCTCGACCTCGGCCCCGGCGGCCTGGCGGCCTGGGCCGACCGGCGCTACCAGGACATCGCCGTCGACGTGATGGCCCCCTTCGTCGCCCCCGACATCGACCGCGACGAGCTGGCCGCCCTGGTCGAGGCCGCCTACGCCACCTTCGACGACCCGGCCGTCACGCCGCTGCGCGACCTGGGCGACGGCCTCTGGCTGCTCGAGCTGTTCCACGGGCCGACGCTCGCCTTCAAGGACGTGGCCCTCCAGCTCGTCGGCCACCTCTTCGAGCGCGAGCTGGCCCGTCGTCAGGAGACGGTCACGATCATCGGGGCCACGTCGGGCGACACCGGCTCGGCCGCCATCGAGGCCACCCGCGACCGGGAGGGCATCCAGGTGGTGATCCTGCACCCGCACGGTCGGGTCAGCGAGATCCAGCGCCTGCAGATGACCACCGTCGACGCCCCCAACGTCCACAACCTGGCCGTGGAGGGCACCTTCGACGACTGCCAGGACCTGGTGAAGGCCATGTTCGCCGACGAGGCCCTGCGGGAAGACCTGCGCCTGTCGGCGGTCAACTCGCTCAACTGGGCCCGGCTGATGGCCCAGGTCGTCTACTACGTGGTGGCCGGCTCGCAGCTGCTGGCGGGGGGTGCCCCGGCCGTCTCGTTCTCGGTGCCGAGCGGCAACTTCGGCAACATCTTCAGCGGCTGGGTGGCCCGGCGCATGGGCGTGCCCATCGCCCAGCTCGTCTGCGCCAGCAACCGCAACGACATCCTCACCCGCTTCTTCCACTCGGGCGTGCTCGAGCTGGAGGAGGTCGTGCCCACCATCAGCCCGTCCATGGACATCCAGGTGTCGTCCAACCTCGAGCGGCTGTTGTTCGAGCTCTACCACCGCGATGCGGAGGCCACGACCGAGCTGCTGACGACCTTCCGGTCCGCGGGGCGCGCCCAGCTCGACGAGACCCGGCTGGCCGAGGTCGACGAGGTCTTCGACGCCGGCGCCGTGGACGACGACGTGACCCGGGCCACCATCGCCGCCTGGGTCGAGCGGGCCGGCGTGCTCGTCGACCCGCACACCGCGGTGGGCCTGGTCGTGGGGGAGGGGCGGCGCCGCAACGAGGCCCTGCCCCTGGCCTGCCTGGCCACCGCCCACCCGGCCAAGTTCGGCGAGGCCGTCGAGGCCGCCACCGGCGAGCCCGTGGTCCTGCCCCCGCGGCTGGCCGAGCTGGCCGGCCGCCCCGAGCGCCTCGAGGTCGTCCCCAACGACTACGCCACCGTCGCCGCCAAGGTCCGCGCCCTGACGACCTGAAATTGCGTGAGTTGGTCACGCTGAGGCGGACCAACTCACGCAATTTCGGGGTGGGGGGGCGAGAATGGGGCGATGAAGTACGTGGTCTGCGTCCCCGACGGTTGCGCCGACGAGCCCACCGGGCGCCTGGGCGGGCGCACCCCGCTGGAGGCGGCCGACCTGCCGGTGCTGCGCTCCCTGGCCGCCCGGGGCACGGTCGGTCGCGCCGGGGTCATCCCCGAAGGCATGCCCCCCGGCTCTGATGTGGGCAACCTGTCGATCCTCGGCTACGACCCGGCCGTGCACCACACGGGGCGGGCGCCGATCGAGGCCGCCTCGCTGGGCCTCAAGCTGGCCCCCGACCAGGTGGCCTTCCGCTGCAACCTGTCGACCGTCGGGGCCGACGGCACCATGGTCGACTTCGCCGGTGGCCACCCCAGCACCGAGGCGGCGGCCGAGGTCATCGCCGCCCTCCAGGCCGAGCTGGGCGGGGGCGACATCGAGTTCCACCCCGGCGTCCAGTACCGCCACATCGTGGTCGCCCCCGAGTCGTGGGCCGACGCCGAGTGCACCCCGCCCCACGACCTGAGCGACAAGCCGGTCGTGCTGCCCACCGGCCCGGCGGCCGGGAAGCTCATCGAGGTCATGGAGGCCTCGCGGGCGGTGCTCGAGCGCTTCGACGACGTGGGCGCCAACCAGGTCTGGCTGTGGGGCCAGGGCCACCAACCCCAGCTCCCGTCCTTCCGCGAGCGTCACGGGGTCGCCGCCGGCCTGGTCACCGCCGTCGACCTGGTGCGGGGCCTCGGGGTCCTGACCGACATGACCCTGGTCGAGGTCCCCGGGGCCACCGGCTGGTACGACACCGACTACGAGGGCAAGCGCGACGCCGCCCTGCGCACCCTGGCCGACGGCGCCGACCTCTTCATGATCCACGTCGAGGCCACCGACGAGGCCGGCCACGCCGGCGACGTCGAGGAGAAGGTGCGGGCCCTCGAGAACTGGGACCGGCGCATCCTGGCCGGTCTGGTCGAGGGCCTCGACGCCCTGGGGCCCTGGCGCCTGCTCCTGCTTCCGGACCACGCCACCCCGCTCGACCTGAAGACCCACACCCCCGACCCGGTGCCGTACCTGCTGGTGGACTCCGAGGTGGACGGCCCCGGCGGGGTCTACACCGAGGCCGGGGTGGCCGAGGCCGAGCTGGTCCCCGGCCACGAGCTGGTCGACCGCCTCCTCGCCCGCTGAGCCCTCAGCTGAAGCGGGTGACGTAGCCCCGGCGGCGGAAGGTGGACAGCATCCGGGCGATGAAGGCCAGGCCGGCGGCGGCCAGCACCACCGTGCCCAGGAGGGCGAACAGGAGCTGGTCCCACGGCAGTGGCTCGCCGTCGAGGACGGCCCGGGCGGCGGCGAAGGCGTGGGTGGTGGGCAGCACCACGGCGATGGGCTGGAGGATCCCGGGCAGGGCGTCGACCGGGTAGAAGACACCCGACAGCGGCATCACCACGAAGAGGATCCCCCAGGCCAGGACCTCGGCGCTCTGGCCGAACCGCAGCACCAGGCCGACGACGAACAGCGAGATCGACCACCCGGCGAACAGCAGCAGGGTGCCGATGGGGATCAGGGCCCAGCCCACGTCGGCCAGGGAGAAGGCGAAGAAGGCGGCGGCGGCGAGGGTCACGACCACCATGGCCACGGCCAGCTTGGCCAGGCCGAAGAGGGCGACCCCGGCGGCGTACTCGACCTCGGTCAGCGGCGTGGCCAGCAGGTTGAGCAGGTTGCGGGACCAGACCTCCTCGAGGAAGCCGGTCGAGGCGGCGATCTGGCTCTGGTAGAGCACGTGGAAGAGCAGGATCCCGGCCAGCAGGTAGGTCACCCCGGCCCGGCTGGCCTCGGGGGACTGGGCAGCGACGAAGGCGCCCACCGAGCCCCACAGCAGCACGTCGACCACCGGCCAGATGAACACGTCGAACCAGCGGTGGGGGCTGCGCACGAGCACGTGGGCGTGGCGCCGCGACACGGCGAGGATGCGTCGGCGGGACCCGGTCACGCCGGGATCTCCGGGGGGATGCCCTCGGGTCCGGCCGCCTGGCCGGCGGCCAGGTGGAGGAAGAGGTCCTCGAGGGAGTCGTGGCCGTGGGCCTCGGCGATCTCGTCGGGGGTGCCGTCGGCCACCACCCGGCCGTGCTGGAGGAACACCACCCGCTGGCAGAGGCGCTCCACCTCGGTCATGTCGTGGCTGGTGACGAGCAGGGTGGTGCCCTCCTCCTCGTTCAGCCGGCGCAGGGCGGTGCGCACCCGCAGGGCCACGTCGGGGTCGAGCGAGGCGGTGGGCTCGTCGAGCACCAGGAGTGGGGGCCGGTGCAGGATGGCCTTGGCGATGCCCACGATCGTGCGCTGGCCCGACGACAGCTCGACGCACATCTGGTCGGCCAGGTGGGCGACACCGAAGCGGTCGAGGGCGGCAGTCACCGGGTCGGGCTCGCGGTCGGCGCCGCAGAGGTCGGCGAAGATCCCCAGGACCTCCCGCACCCGCAGCCGGTCGGGCAGGGGCAGGTACCCGGCGGCGAAGCCGACGTGGGCCATGGCCTGGCTGCGCTGACGGGGGAGGCGGTGCCCGAAGATCTCGACCGTCCCCTCGTCGGGGGTGACGGTGCCGAGGCACATCAGCAGCGTCGTGGTCTTGCCCGCGCCGTTGGGGCCGAGGAGGGCCACCCGCTCGCCGGGCGCGAGGTGCAGGTCGACCCCACCCACGGCGCGCTTGGCGCGGAAGGACTTGGTGAGGCCCTGGGCGTGCAGGGCCGCGACGTCGGCCACGCCCGCAGTCTGCCCGGTCGCCGGGCCACCCCCGGACGGGTTTCGCCCCGGCGAGGTCGGTTGTCGCCACTCGGGCGGCTCGGTACCCTCGTCCCCGTCGCCACCGGCGGCACCCACCGAACTCCCCGCAGCGCCGTCGCGCCCGCCGGAGCCAGTGGTTCCCCCGACTCCGCCTCCCGGGTCCTCCCGGTCCAGGCCGTCGGGACGGTGACGACAGTTCGGATGCGACGGCCGCGTCGGCGGCCGCTCGGTGCAATCCACCGGTCGAACGAGGAACCCACATGAGCATCGCCACCGGCGACACCGATCGCTCGGCGCTCGAGTCGAAGGACCGTCAGGAGCTCGCCACCATCGCGCGGGCGCTGGGCGGCAACCCCTCGGCCCGACTGCGCAAGGGCGAGCTGGTGGAGCTCATCCTCGGGATGACCGGCCAGGGGGCCACGGCCCCAGGACCAGATGGGGACATGATGGCTGACACGACCACCGACGACGCTGCGGCGGGGGACGCCGCCGCGGGGCAGCCGGCGGGGCAACCGGCCGGGCAGATGGCCATGGCCACCGACGCACCCGCCGCCGACGACGGGGCCGCCGAGGCGCCCGCTGGCAACGGCCGGGGCCGGGGCCGGGCCAAAGCCGACGACGCCGAGGCCAAGGACGCCGGCGGTGACGCCGACGGCAAGGACGAGGCCGACACGTCCGACAAGACGGACAAGGCTGAGAAGGCCGAGAAGACGGACAAGGCCGAGGCCAAGGACGCCGACCGCAAGGGCGAGGACGGCCGGGGCGGCGGCCGCGACGGCGGCAACCGTGACCGCCAGCGCAACGACCGCAACGGCGGCGGTGGCGGCGGCGGCGGCGGTGGCGGTGGGGGTGATCGCAACAGCGGCGGCGGCGGCGGTGGTGGCGGCGACGACGACGCCGATCCCGGCAACCGCAAGCGTCGCCGCCGGGGCCGCAACCAGGGCCGCGATCGCGACGAGGGCGGGGCCGGTCCCGCCTGGGACGGCGAGCCCGTCGAGGTCTCGGGTCTGCTCGACCTGCGCGACGAGGGCTACGGCTTCCTGCGTCTGAAGGGCGCCCTGCCCTCCCGCGACGACGTCTACGTGTCGGTCAAGCAGGTCCGCCAGTTCGGCATGCGCAAGGGTGACCTGGTCACCGGTGCGAGCCGCCCGGCCAACCGCAACGAGAAGAACCCCGCCCTGCTGCGGGTCGACTCGGTGGCGGGCATGGACCCGGAGAAGGCCAAGTCCCGGCCCCGGTTCGAGGACCTCACCCCGCTGTTCCCCGACGAGCGGCTGCGCCTCGAGGAGGACGCCGACCCGGCCAACATGACGGCCCGGATCATCGACCTGATCTCGCCCATCGGCAAGGGCCAGCGCGGCCTCATCGTGTCGCCCCCCAAGGCGGGCAAGACCACGGTGATGAAGCAGATCGCCAAGTCGATCGAGGCCAACAACCCCGAGGTCAAGCTCATGGTGCTGCTCGTCGACGAGCGGCCCGAGGAGGTGACCGACATGCGCCGCACCGTGCGGGGCGAGGTCGTGGCCTCCACCTTCGACCGGCCGGCCGACGAGCACACCGCCGTGGCCGAGCTGGCCATCGAGCGGGCCAAGCGCATGGTCGAGATGGGCGACGACGTCGTGATCATCCTCGACGGCATCACCCGCCTGGCCCGGGCCTACAACCTGGCGGCCCCCGCCACCGGCCGGATCATGTCCGGTGGTGTGGACTCCGGCGCCCTCTACCCGCCCAAGCGCTTCTTCGGTGCGGCCCGGAACCTGGAGGAGGGCGGCTCGCTCACCATCCTGGCCACCGCCCTCATCGAGACCGGCTCGAAGATGGACGAGGTGATCTTCGAGGAGTTCAAGGGCACCGGCAACATGGAGCTGCGGCTCGACCGCCGGATGGCCGAACGCCGCATCTACCCGGCCATCGACGTCGACGCCAGCTCCACCCGCCACGAGGAGCTCCTCTTCGAGCGCAAGCAGCTCCAGCAGGTCTGGAAGCTGCGCCGGGTGCTCTCCGGCCTGGCCGAAGGCGGGGGCGGGGGAACAGGCGCCGGCCTCGAGCTGTTGATCGACCGGTTGAAGACCTTCAAGAACAACGACGAGTTCCTCGCCGAGGTGGCGAAGGGACCGGTCGCCGGCTGATCCAGCCGTCGACCCGTCACACTGATCGCACCAGCCCAGGGAGAACCGAACCAATGCGAGCCGACATCCACCCCGAGTACACCGAGACCACGGTCACCTGCTCGTGCGGCAACACCTTCGTGACCCGCTCGACCGCCGGCGACTCGCTCCACGTCGAGCTGTGCGGCGAGTGCCACCCCTTCTACACCGGCAAGCAGAAGCTGGT